>JAAWLS010000310.1 GCA_022798035.1 Lachnospiraceae bacterium
AGAACCATCTGGCTCTTCCACAGTGGAATTGTATTTACAATGGTAGACTGTATTTTCTCCACCATAATCGTATCGTTGTTCTGTACCAGACGAATCTGAGGCGCTGTCTGAATGGAAATCATTCTGGTCAACTCCAAATCATGAATCTTCTTTTCAAATCGCCCGCACAAGGCTTCCAAATCTTTTGCTTCCTGGGCATCCTCCGGCAGTCCGGAAATACCCGCCTTCTCAATCAACAGCGGAAGCTCTTTTTTCTGTACTTCTTCCAATTTCTTCTTTCCCGCCAAAATATACATGGAAAGCTCTTTGAAATATACCTTATTCTGCTCATACATTTTGTCCAGAATAGCCGCATCCTTCATCAGCTGTACCTGATGTCCCTCCAAAATCTTGCAAATTTTATTTACGTTTACTTCCGCCTTGTCATATTTTGATTTTAGCGCGCTCAGTTTGCTGGAAGATTTTTTAAAAATTCCTAAGAACCCTCTTTCTTCCTCTGCATCAAAACTTTTCAGTTCTGACACTACGCCAGTCAGCAAATCTCCAATTTCTCCCAAATCTTTTGTCTGAACATTTTCCAGAGCTTTTTCAGAGAAATCTGCCATTTTTTTCTGGGTTCCCGCTCCATACTGCAGTACAAGATTGGAATTGTGCAAATCAATCTGGCTGGTAAACTGCTCCACCATCCGTCTCTCTTCCTCTGACAATATGCTGTCATCCCAGGCAGGCTCCACTGCTTCTTTTACTTCCACAATCTCTTCTTTTTCCTGAAAAGGCTCCAATGTCAGAACCGGCGCCTCTGCAAATTCAAATCCTTCTTTCATATAATCCTCCCTTTATTTCTTCTCAAAGTCGTTTCCCGTCAGACCTTCCTGGGCAAGCATGGTGTTCAGTACGGAAATATCAGAAGATACATCCCAAGCCACGTCTTCAAACAAACTGTCCAATAATTTCTCAAACGCAATATTTAAGGTATCTAATGTTTTCTCAATCTCATCTTTTGAAGATTTGATATTTTCTCCCTGTACTGGCTGACTGTCCAGCTGTTGATAAGCATCCAGAAGTTTCACTGTGGTGGGAAGGTAATATTCCATCAATTTCTGAATATCTTCCAGAGAATCCGGCTCCTCTTTCACTCTGTCAAATATCTTTTGAATCAACATTTCCATCCGGGAAATTTTTCTGGATATTTCCTCTCCTGTAATGGCTTCATTGCTCTTTCTTATTTTTTCAATGTATTCTGTTCCTTTTTCAATTACTTTCTGAACCTCAGGATTCATCTGTGTATCATGATATCCTGCCTGTTTCCTCTCCGTCTCTAACTGCTTCTGTTCCATCCTCTGTTCCTGAATATTCTGATATTCTTTATAAGTATCATGACTGACGATGAGACAGGTATTTTCTTTGTCCAAATGCCCTTCCTTAAACCATCCTTTTTCTATCATTTTCTTTACATCTTTTAGCACAAAAGAAAATGATTTGCCGCTTTTATCTGCCAGCTCTTTGATATTACAGTAGGTTTTGCCGTGAAGTTCTGCAATATATCTATGATACCTCTTCAAAGTCCCCAAGATGCTGCTTCCCTTCCAGGCCATCACTACGCCTCCCAGAAAGAGAGGACTCAAAATAGAAAGGGCAATCTTAATTCCAATAGGAAAACTGCCCAGAAAGAATGATACCAAAAATAAAATAATAACAGCAGCTCCTATTCCAAAACTGAATATATATCCGAAAATTGTCAATACCAGCCCTCCGGCCTTCACTGGAGTATTTCTTTTAAAAAGCTCTAATTCCATCTTACCGGAATTCTGCTTTGGAACTTTCAAATCCTCGAATTGCTTTCTCTGATACTTTTCTTCCCATTCCCTTTGGTTTTCATTTTCTGAATAAGAAGTCCACGAAAAAGAATTTTTTTGTTTCGCGGCTTCATTTACTGCTTGTCCGGCTGTTTTTAATCCTTTCTGAATACTGTTTACTGCTTCATTTACTGTATTTGTAATCGTTCTGTTTAACTGATGAAAATCCTGAGCATTTACAGCATCTTCCACGATATTGCGTATATCTCTGCCAAATTTTTCCCATTCGTTGTTCATGTAATCCTCCAAAAGTCCCTGCTAAATTCCAACAGAAAAAAATTTCACTTTTTGAAATTCTGCGCCGCAAACGCGTGGTTTCAGCAATATATTTTCTTTGCATCTGCGTGCACGTATATTAGTTTTTCTTCTATAAGAAATCCAAAGAAATTTCCTAATAAAAGAAAAATACATATCACTATTATGTATCATTATTTCTTCAAAATCAACACATTTTTATCTCCTGCTTGTATTGAGCATTAATTTTTCATGTGATACAATCACTTTGTATTATTGAAGGAAGGAGACAAAATGAAAACATCCAATGATTTAAGAGAACTGCTGCATCGAATTGACCATAAAGGATATCCTGCTTACAAGGACGCAAGAGGAGACTATCAATTTGAGGGATATGTGTTGTCCATAGACCATGTACAGGGAGACCCTTTTGCATCTCCCTCAAAAGTAAGCATTCACATTCCGCCGAAGTCAGCTGGATTTCCCGCTGAACTTTTTAACAAAAAACATAAACGAATTGCACTTCAGGATTTTTTGACACGAAAATTTTCCAGGGAAGTGGACGCCTGCACTTTTAAGGCAAAAGGCTC
>JAAWLS010000311.1 GCA_022798035.1 Lachnospiraceae bacterium
CTTTCAATGATGTTGGTTTTTTTATTCCCATTTGTACCCTATCCCCCAAACTGTCGCTATCGGCTGAATATCCAATTTGCTTAATTTCGCCCGGATATTGTTGTTTACCACCGTCTGTCCGCTGAAAGATTTGCAGAGGTTTGTTGTTTTCAAAATCATTTCCATAGTCTGTACTGTCCTTTCTTTTAATTATGGAAAAAGAATAGCTGATGTTTTTGAAGATTTCATAAAGAACACAAAATTTTCTCGAATACATTTTATGAATTATTTTGACTAACTAATAGAACAGTGCAGACATACCCAAAAGGAAAAGTGAACAGTAAAATGTAATAGGGTGAATAATTATGGCAAAGAAACCAGTACCAAAATACGACTTAAAGGCTTTTGGGGCAGCGATAAAGGCGGCGCGGACAGGGCGCAAGGAGGGCCGCAAGAAAGTAAGCGACGAAATGTTTATCTCGCTTTTAAAGCCCTTTTCAGACAGGGAATTACCGGGAAGAGTTATATTTCTCATCAGAGGTGTCAATCAATCTCTTATTTGAGCAATCCCTTTTCGGGATAATTGCCTTCCGTTCCCGTTTCCGTTCAATCCGTTCTTTGATGCGCTCCTTCGTATGATGTCTTTCCTTATCTGTGTTTTCCATGCGGCGTTGTTCTTGTCTGCCTGCTATTCGTTGTATTTTTTCCCACGCTCCCCACCGGGGATAATGACAGAAAGATTATGCTCGCTGCACAGCTCATCACTTAATTTTCTGATGCGATATTTAACCGCCGGAGTAATATTATTCACTAAGAATAAAAATAGAATCCAGATTGCCTTGAGAGAGTAAAGATAAATTTATGCGTCAGAGCTGTAAAATCGCCTGTTGCTGTTGTTTTTCCAGTGTTTTCAGATTATAATATAAAAAGGTAAATAATGATGGAAAGAAGGTGGGGATATGAATGAAACGAAACAGCAGAAAAAGGAACGTTAGCGTGAGGATTATTTCCGCGCCGGACGGCCGGTCTGTACCATTGAGCGCCATATAGAGGAGATGGGCCGGAAATTCCAGGATGGCTCACACATAATATATGGCCGGGGAAATTGTAAAGGTGATTCCGGGAAGTTTAATGAGAATGCCGGACGGCCAGATATGGATTTTGCAGTAATCCGTCAGGTTCTGTTTCAGGATAAATGGAAGAATACGGCAATTTCCGGCTGGCGGAACAGAAAAATCAGAATTTTGAAGGAGGAATGAAGTATGGTTAGTGATTTTTTAGGAGCAGCATTTCCGTGGATTTTAATGGGTTTATTTGTAGCTGTCAGCTGTTCTCTTATGAGCAAAAAAGAGAAATAAATACCCATTTATCAAAGAGCTAAATAGAACAAAAAATCCGAACTGGAGGTTAATCGTTCTATGAAAAAATTTTTATTGATAGTTTGCATATTAGCGCTTATGGTATCCTTAACTGGGTGTGATACAAAATTTGACGGTAGCCGTACAGGGAACGACAGTGAGTTTATCATGGAGTATAGCGTGTTAAACAAAACAGACACGCAAGACTTGATTGCTGAATTTGGAGATGCCATTAGTGGAAAAATTATAGTTCAGAAAGGGAGTTTATCAATAAAAATTCAGAAAGATGAAGAAGAACCTATCTATGAGAGCAGCGGAATTTCCGTATCTAATGAGTTTGATGCTGAAATTGATGAAAGTGGAACATATACAGTTTCGGTAACTGGTGAAAAAGCGAAAGGAAGTGTTAGTTTTACAGTAGTTACTAATCAATAGGCAATTTCCGGTTTGCAGAAATAAGAAAATCATGGAATATTGGGGGAAACTATGGCAGGATTGACGTCAATGATGAATATTGGCAAAGAAATGGAGAAAAAGCTGGCTTCCGTTGGCATTGATTCTTCCGGGAAGTTGATGGAAGCAGGCGCAAAAGAGGCATTTCTCAGGTTAAAGCAAAAATACCCGAATGTGTGTCTGGTGCATTTATATACATTGGAGGGCGCGATACAAAACAAAGAGTTTAACAGTCTTTCAGAAGATAAGAAACGTGAATTGAAAGAATTTAGTGACTTTCTGAAAAAATAGCAGTCATGTAAATTTCTGCTTATAAATTATGGATGCAATAGTGGTATCCGAGACTAAGATATATTTTTGACATCTCTGATGTGCACAGGGCAAGGTGGATTATACTAGCGCATGGCATTTTTGGATATCCGCGAAACAAAAGGATACGCCCGGCATTAAGTGGCCCGCCACGCCAGCATGGCAGACCTGCTGAAACAGTACGACCAGGAGGTCGAGAAAATTTATCCTGGGAGGACGTATTTTTTTGAGAATGCGATGGGCAACGGTTAATCCAGGCAATGGATAATCTATATATTCCGAAAGCCGCGGGAAAAAGCAAACGGCAAAGACAACAGGCCCGTGGCGGATGAGCTCAGATATCCAAACCAAAATAAAACCCAAACCTTTTTCAATAAAGACTGAGTTTACAGCGTTTTTATTCAAAAAAGGTTTGGATATTTTTTAGCTTTTTTTCAGGCAGGCCACAGAATATAATATACCCATAGGCATGGACACGGAAAGTTTTTAGTACCCCTCAGAATGGACATATATCTCAATCCTGATTCTGTCTATCCATCTGATTGGACACAGGATGC
>JAAWLS010000312.1 GCA_022798035.1 Lachnospiraceae bacterium
TTTTTTCCAGAAATGTTCCTTTGGACACTAAAATAGGTTTCCTAAAAATTGCTGCATCATATAAGCGGTTAGGAACTGCCTGAAGTACCTCTGGAGATTTTAAGCTGTAAATCGAATTTACAAAGGTTATTTTCTCGTATAACTCTCTCTTTTCTGAATTGTCAAAAGACTCTATAAAACTCACATTGACAATATTCTTTTCTTCACAATAAGATTTCAGATTGCAGTCATCATAAGCTGTTCCCGCATACAGAAGCTCTATATCACTGCGTTTACTGCAGCAGTCAATCAATCTGGTATTAACGTCAAAATATCTCACACAGCCCACAAATCCTATCGTAATCTTTCCTTCCGGTTTCTGTCCGCAGTGTTTCGAAAGCTCCTCCAGATTCGAAATATTATGGGTAATATGTATCTTTCTATCATTTCCCACAAATGTTTTAAATCCCTCGGAAGAAATGAAGGCTGCATAGGAATTTCGTATGATTTTTTTGACTAATTTTTGATAAACACCGATTTTTTCAAAAGTATAATCCCGGTAATCCAGGATATAATTACCGGCATATTTCTTTAAATAGTTCCTGAAAAGCAAGACAGCCGGCGCTGTAGTCAGAAATATGATTTTGTCGTAATGACCTTTCCGCAAAATCTTTCCCGCATATTTCATGTAGCCGAAATACGGCAGAAACTTAGACCATATTTTTTTTTCGATAGGCATTTTATAAAAGTAGAAAAATTCGTTTCCGCGCCGGCAGCTGGTTTCATCCATTTCCCGGTCCATGTAGATAATGTCATATTCACAATTTTCTTCCTGCAATACCCGAATGTATTTCTCCAAATAAGGCATAAATTTTTTTGTGGTAAATCCTGCAATCAGAACTTTCATCAATTGTTCTCTCCATCAAATCTTTCTATCTGTTCCATAACAAAGTCTGCAAATCTATCCCCTAGCTCTGACCAGCAATATTGTTTTATCTCAGAACTATAACTTCTTTCCACTGCTTTCCGCTTTAAATCTGCAAAATTATCTGCAATATACTCCAGCCCCTTGCGAATCTCATCTATATCATTGTCAACCGCGACAACACCTCCGAATTTTGACAATACCTCGTAAGTGGGGTCATTTTCTTTTTGCTGTCTGATGTACAAAATAGGCTTCTGGCTGGACAGATAAATATATGTTTTCCCCGGTACCTGCAAGGTTCCAAAATTACCGATATGTACGAGCACATCTGCCTCTGAAATATAATTCAGGGAAATGTTATATGGCACTCTTCCAAGACACCGAATATTACTATATTGATTGGCATCCTGTCTGAAATCATCACTTATTGTCCCAACCAGCAGCAATTCGTTTCTATTGGAACGCTCTCCGACAGCCCGTAAAACCAGCCCTAAATTTCTGGCTCTCTTGTAAGCAATTCCTGTATACAAAAAAATAAGTTTTTCATTATCCTTTTTCTGCTGCTTTGAGTCTTCAATTATCCTGCTGTAACCGCAAGGTATCAAAGCATAGGGAACCTGATTGGGATAATTCGCTTTATAAGCCTCTATGGTTGACTGTGTCGTAAAGACAAAACCATTGCAGTTATGGATAATCTTCTGTTCCACTTTGTAGTTCTTTTTTCTCAAATTACCGAACCCATCCAGCCCCCAAGGGTCTCCGTATTCAGCCACCCAGCATTTTTTTATCTCCCTCTGCCATCTGCTTCCCACCATGTGGGCCGTATAGCTGCCTGATGATGTGATAACCCCGTCATAACCGTACAATTTTTCCTGCTGAATTTTTTCCCATGCATCTCTGTCCCAGTTCACATACAAATCCGGAACTGCATAATAATTGACGAGAACATTATGGATTTTTTTAACCAGTTTTATTTTGCATCTTTTATTGATATTATTATGGCGTACCAATACAGCCGGCTTCTTCGTCCTGAACACCCGGCATGATTTCAAAATTTCAGAAAATTCTGAATCAATCTCGCCTGTCTCTTCTGAAGTCAATATGTCTACTGCAATTCCCCTTTTCAAAAAAGCTTTTATCAGATACATATTCCTTGTGGTCTGCATATCCGTTGCCGGCGGTATAGACGTACTAATAAATAACACTTTCATCTCTTAATACCTCCTTAAACTCCTTCAGCAGTTCTTTGCCGGAGTATGCCTCCCTTATGGCTTCCATCTGCATCTGATATAGGCTGTAGTTACATTTTTGAATTTCCTCTATACATTTGAAGACGCTTCCATCCAGTAAAACGCCTATATCGTGAAACCGCCTTCGCTGGTCCTCAAAAAACAAATTATTACTATATATGATAGGTTTTTGAAATGTCACTGCGTCAAAATATACGCCGCTGACTCTGTATCTGTAAGTTTTTTCGTTGTACAATAACAAGACAAAAGAAGCCTCCTTTAACACATAGGAATACTCATCGTCTGATAGAAATTCATGAAAAAAATAAACATGCTCTGAGCAATATTCCACCCTTTTATCTTTTATGAAAAACTTTATCTTGTTTTCTGATAATACGCCGGTTTTATCCATCTCCATGATTTCATCAAAAAAACTCATATCTATCTCATTACTGCTGGGTGAAACAACGTACAGGCATTCCTCTGCGCCAAAGAAATCCAACAGTTCTTTTCT
>JAAWLS010000313.1 GCA_022798035.1 Lachnospiraceae bacterium
CGAGACCGGCGATCCCAAGTATCGTCCCGCCCTGCTGCTGAAGAAGATGGTCCGCGGCGGCCTGCTGGGCAAGAAGTCCGGCAAGGGCTTCTACGATTACAGCAAGTAAACATAGTAAAGGAGTAAATGGCAATGGATTTTCATCTGACAAATGAACAGCAGATGCTCCGCAAAATGTACCGCGAATTCGCTGAAAATGAGGTCAAGCCTCTGGCGGAGGAGCTGGACGAGGAGGAGCGTTTTCCTACGGAAACCGTAGAAAAAATGGCGAAGCTGGGTATGCTCGGCATCTATTTCCCCAAGGAGTACGGCGGCGCAGGCGGCGACGTTCTCTCCTATGCGATGTGCGTGGAGGAGCTGGCGAAGGTCTGCGGCACGACTGCCGTTATCGTCTCTGCCCATACCTCCCTGTGCTGTACGCCTATTTACCAGTTTGGAACGGAAGAGCAGAAGCAGAAATATTTGCCCAAATTATGCTCCGGTGAGTGGATTGGCGCATTTGCACTGACAGAGGCAAATGCGGGAACAGATGCTTCAGGTCAGAAAACGGTTGCCGTGGATAAAGGAGACCACTGGGTGCTGAACGGTTCTAAAATCTTTATTACCAACGCGGGAGCGGCAGATGTATTTTTTGTTCTTGCCATGACAGACAAATCTCAAGGAACCAAAGGAATTTCCGCGTTTATCGTAGAAAAAGGATTTCCAGGATTCTCTATCGGCAAACTAGAAGACAAGATGGGAATTCGTGCATCTTCCACCTGTGAACTGATTTTTGAGGATTGTATCGTTCCCAAAGAAAATCTGGTGGGAGAGATAGGAAAAGGATTTAAGTATGCCATGATGACTTTAGACGGCGGACGTGTAGGCATTGCGGCTCAGGCACTTGGTATTGCGGAAGGAGCTATTGAGGAAACTGTAAAATATGTACAGGAAAGAACCCAGTTTGGACGCCGTATTTCTCAGTTCCAGAATACCCAGTTTGAGCTGGCTCAGATGCAGGCCAACACAGAGGCGGCGAAACTTCTTGTTTACCAGGCCGCATGTGCAAAAGACGACCATGAGCCATTCTCACACAAAGCAGCTATGGCAAAATTAGTTGCTTCCAGAAATGCTTCTGATGTGACACGCCGCTGCCTGCAGCTGTACGGCGGATATGGATATACCAAAGATTACCCCATTGAGCGTATGATGCGCGACGCCAAGATTACGGAGATTTATGAGGGAACCTCAGAAGTTCAGATGATGGTAATTGCCGGATGGATGGGTGTAAAATAATACGGTCTGTCAGTTAAAATGAGGTGCATGTTATGGATATAAAACTACCGTTTTCCAGAGAAGGCATGATGCTGCATCTGGATGACAATTTAGAATATGAAATTTTGGAATCCTCCATTGAATCTATGCCTAGAACCGAAAAAACAGAAGATGAGATTGTACTTTCTGCCATGGAACATCCCATTGGTTCTCCGAGGCTCTCAGAGCTTGCCAAAGGCAGACAAAAGGTAGTCATCATCTGTTCCGACCATACCAGGCCGGTGCCCAGCAGACATATCATTCCTTTTATGCTGAAAGAAATCCGGGAGGAAAATCCCAAGGCAGACATTACCCTTTTGATTGCAACGGGATTTCACCGGGCTACCACAAGAGAAGAATTGGTGGGGAAATTTGGGGAAGAGATTGTATCACAGGAAAAAATTTTGATTCATGACAGTCAGAATATGGATGATATGGTAAATATCGGAACGCTTCCCTCTGGCGCACCCCTGCTTATCAACAAGGCTGCGGCTGAAGCAGATTTGCTTGTCAGCGAAGGATTTATTGAGACACATTTCTTTGCCGGATTTTCCGGCGGACGAAAAAGCGTTCTGCCCGGCGTGTCCAGTGCGGTGACAGTTTTGGGAAACCACTGTTCCACATTCATAGATTCTCCGTACAGCCGCACCGGTGTGTTGGAGAATAACCCAATTCACAGAGATATGATTGCCGCCAGTAAAATGGCGAACCAACAGTACATTGTCAATGTTGTGATTGACTCTGACAAAAAAGTTGTGCATGCGGTGGCCGGAGATGCAGTGGAAGCACACGCAGCCGGCTGCCGATTCCTCCAGCAATATTGCCAGGTGAGTCCGAAAAAACCTGCGGATATTGCTATTTCCACAAACGGCGGATATCCTCTGGACCAGAATATGTATCAGTCAGTCAAAGGGATGACGGCAGCCGAGGCGGCTTCCAAAGACGGCGGTATTATCATCATGGTGTCCAACTGCGGAGACGGTCATGGCGGAGAAGGGTTTTATCAGGCTTTGAAAAATTGTGAGAGCCCCAGCAGTCTGATGGAGGAAATACTGAAAGTGTCTCAGGAACAGACAAAACCAGACCAGTGGGAATATCAGATTCAGAGCAGAATTTTAATGCATCACAAAGTTATTTATGTGATGTGTGAGCAATATCGTGCCATGGCAGAAGAGATGGGGTTTGAGACAGCTTCCGATGTAAACGAGGCGTTGAAATATGCTTTGAAAGAAAAGGGCAGAGATGCCCACATTACTGTAATCCCGGATGGCGTATCGGTCATGGTAAAATAATTTTTGCTATTTATCTATACACATACATACAACATATT
>JAAWLS010000314.1 GCA_022798035.1 Lachnospiraceae bacterium
ATAAATGAAGAAAATCGTATTAATTGATGGACACAGCATATTAAACAGAGCATTTTTTGGGATTCCAGATTTAAGCAACGCGGAAGGAATTCACACCAACGCGGTATACGGATTCTTAAATATTCTGTTTCGTATTCTGGAAGAAGAAAAACCAGGTTATTTGATTGTGGCCTTTGACGTACATGCCCCCACGTTTCGTCACAAAATGTATGCAGAGTACAAGGGGACAAGGAAACCTATGGCAGAAGAATTGCGGCAGCAGGTTCCGATTATGAAAGAAGTGCTGAAATCCATGGGTATTGTTATTGTGGAACAGGAAGGCTATGAGGCAGATGATATTCTGGGGACCATTGCAAAGCGCAGTGAACAAGAAGGACTGGAAGTTTCTCTGGTGTCCGGAGACAGAGATTTGCTGCAGCTTGCCAGTGAGCACATCAAGATTCGCATTCCCAAGACAAAGCGCACAGGAACAGAAATCGAAGATTATTACGCAGTGGATGTGAAAGAGAAATATCAGGTGACGCCCAAGGAGTTTATTGATGTAAAAGCGCTGATGGGGGATACGGCGGATAATATTCCAGGCGTTCCGGGAATCGGAGAGAAAACAGCCACCGCTCTGATTGTCCAATACGGAAGTATTGAATGTGCCCATGAGCATGTGGATGAAATCAAACCTCCCAGGGCTCAGAATAATCTGCGGGAGCACTATGATATGGCCCAGATGAGCAAAACACTTGCCACCATAGAAGTGAACGCACCAGTGGAATATCATCTGGAGGAGGCCGTGCTGGGAGATTTATTTACGCCGGAAGCCTATGTGTGGATGAAAAAACTGGAATTTAAAAATATGCTGAACCGTTTTCAGATGGATGGGCCGGTTACTTCGGTGGAGCAGTATTTTAAAGAAGTGACAGAGCGTCCGGAGGCAGAGAAAGTATTTGAAGAGGCGCAAAAAACAGCCTGTATAGGTTTTCAGCTGATTGCAGATAAGAAAGTGGTTCCAGAGCAGGAAGGCCAGATTACAATGGAACATTTCCTGGGAAGCCCTGAAAAGAGAAAACAGGAGATTTCGGGACAGATTTTAGGACTGGCTCTCGCCATTGAGAAAGAAAAAATATGTTTTATCTGGGCTGGAAAACAAATGACAGGGAGTTTTTTGACAGAGCAAATGCAGAAAATTTTGGCAGTCGTGCCCTCAGCGTCAACCTTTGATTTAAAATCACAGCTGCCGTGGCTGACAATCCCGAAAAAGGACAGAGAAAAGATAAAAGATGTGCTGATTGGCGCGTATCTGCTGAATCCTTTGAAAAATGATTACACCTATGATGATGTGGCAAAAGAGCATTTGGATTTGCTGATTCCTTCACAGACAGATTTACTGGGAAAATTGTCTGTGGGCCAGGCGGCCAGGGAAAAGGCAGCAGAATTATCTCAATATGCCTGTTTTTCTGCCTATACTGCGTTCCGAATAGCGGATGTGCTGGCAAAGAAGCTGGAAGAAGCCAATATGCAGCAGTTATATCAGAAAATTGAGATGCCGCTGGTATACACATTGTATGACATGGAGCAGGAAGGCGTTCAGGTAAACGGAGAGGCCCTGAAATCTTATGGAGAAAATCTTTCCGGGAAAATTGTTGAGCTGGAGCAGAAAATCTATCAGGAGGCAGGGGAAGAGTTCAACATCAATTCACCGAAACAGCTGGGTGTGATTCTGTTTGACAAGTTGAAAATGCCTTACGGCAAAAAGACCAAGACTGGATATTCCACAGCGGCGGATGTGCTGGAAAAACTGGCAGGGGATTATCCGCTGGTATCTGACATTCTGGAGTACCGTCAGCTTGCAAAATTGAAATCCACCTATGCGGAAGGACTTGCCAACTATATTGAAGAAGACGGAAGAATACGCTCCACGTTCCATCAGACCATTACGGCCACCGGAAGGCTCAGCAGTGCAGACCCAAATCTGCAGAATATTCCTATACGGATGGAGCTGGGACGTCAGATTCGAAAAGTATTTATTCCGCGGGCGGGCGCTGTGCTGATTGACGCAGATTATTCTCAGATTGAACTGCGGGTTCTGGCCCATATGTCTGGAGATAAAAATCTGATTGAAGCATACCAAAAGGCCCAGGATATTCACAGAATCACAGCCTCTCAGGTATTTCATGTGCCTTTTGAGGAAGTGACCTCGCTCCAGAGAAGAAATGCCAAGGCCGTGAATTTTGGAATTGTATACGGAATCAGTTCTTTTGGATTAAGCCGGGATTTGAGTATCACGAAAAAAGAGGCGGCCCAGTATATAGAATCTTATTTTGAGACTTATCCAGGGGTGAAACACTTCCTGGACAGGCAGGTGGAAGAGGCGAAAGAACATGGATATGTAACTACGATGTTCGGAAGAAGAAGGCCGGTGCCGGAGCTGTCCTCCAGCAGTTTTATGCAGCGCTCCTTTGGAGAACGGGTGGCGATGAATGCCCCCATTCAGGGAACTGCGGCAGATATCATTAAAATTGCCATGATTCGTGTCAATGAGAGATTACAGGAAGAAAAACTAAAGTCCAAATTGATTCTGCAGGTGCACGACGAACTTCTGATTGAAGCCTGCGAGG
>JAAWLS010000315.1 GCA_022798035.1 Lachnospiraceae bacterium
GTAAGGGATTCGCCGGTAAAGCTGCCAAGCTCCAAATTGCCATATTCCAGCGACAGAGCGGCCTTTTTGGCTTCTGTCTGTTCTAATGATACATTTCCATCTTCCACAGACAGGTTCAGAAATTCAAAATATTGTTTCTCAGGAACATAGAGATTCAAATAATAGGGTCCTTCCTGTTCAGCGGGATTGGCAAGGAGGTTAAACTGGAATTTTGTTCTTGGATTTCCTTCGCGGAACTGGAATTTTCCGTTGGAGACACTGTACTCGGGTTCCCTGAAAGTGCCGCTCAGACAATATTCCAGATAATAGTCATCGGAGGGGAAAATGGAGAAATTACTGCAATTAAGGGAAATATCAGCTTCTGAAAATTTGTCTATTTTTATTTTTTCTAAAGTGTGAGACTTCATGGGTTTTTGCCCGCGGGAATCTTTGTCCACAAAAAAAGATTTCTCTTCCCGAATTCCATTTGCGATGATAAAACCGGTGCACAAAGCAGCAGCCAGAATGACGATGCCCAAGACAGCGATGGTAAGTTTACGGCGTTTCATAAAATTATCCTCCTTTTGTAATCGGTAAAATGTTTTTAGCTCATCTAATTATTATAACGCTGCAAAAGGAGGATAATCTTCAACTATTTAATATTTCATCGACTGGCCGGAGGTTTACTCTAAGTTTTTCTGAGCTGTGGACAGCATCAGCTTAATGCGGTTGAGCTGATTTACCTCAGAGGCTCCCGGGTCATAGTCGATGGGAACGATGTTGGAGAGCGGGTGTTGGTGGCGAATTTCTTTGATAACACCTTTTCCCACCACATGGTTGGGCAGGCAGCCAAAGGGCTGGGCGCACACAATGTTGTTGGTGCCGGATTGAATCAATTCCAGCATTTCTCCTGTCAGGAACCAGCCTTCCCCAGTCTGGTTTCCCTGGGAAACAATTGGAGAGGCATACTCAGCCAGAGTTTTAATCCGGGCAGGAGGCTCAAAGTGGCGGCTTTTTTCAAATGCTTTTCTGGCGGCGTTTCTCAGCCATTCCAGAAACCAGATACCCAGGTTTGCATTTCTGGCGGAAGATTTCTTGGCTCCCAGATATTTAACCCGAAAATTTTGATTGTAGAAACAGTACAGCAAAAAGTCTGTCAAATCCGGAACTACGGCTTCTGCTCCCTCAGCCTCCAGCAAATCCACCAGATAATTGTTAGCAGCAGGCAGGAATTTAACTAAAATTTCTCCCACCACTCCAACTCTCGGCTTTATTTCCCCTGTGATGGGCAGATTGTCAAAGTCTTGAATGATTTCCCGGCAGTACCGTTTGAATTTCCAATGAGAGCAGAATCCTTGAGTGGAAACGAAAGCGATGCATTTTTGTTTCCATTTCTCATGGAGAGCATTGGCTGCACCAGGTACAGTTTCGTAGGGCCGCATCCGGTACAGACAGCGCATAAAAATATCTCCGAATACCAATGCATACAATCCTTTTTGAAGCAGCGGAAGCGTGAGACGGAAGCCTGGATTGTCCTCTAAACCGCTTAAGTTGAATGAGATGACAGGAATGTCAGGGTATCCTGCCTTTTCCAGTGCACGGCGGATAAAGCCAATGTAATTGGAGGCCCGGCATCCTCCGCCAGTCTGGGTGATGACGACAGCTGTTTTTGCCAAATCGTATTTTCCAGACAGGATGGCTTCCATAATCTGCCCCACTACAATGAGAGAAGGGTAGCAGGCGTCATTGTTGACGTATTTTAATCCTATGTCCACAGCGGTTTTTCCATCGTTATTCAAAACAACCATATGGTAGCCGCAGGATTGAAAAGCAGGCTGAAGCAGCTCAAAATGGATTGGCGACATCTGAGGGCAGAGGATGGTGTAATCTTTGCGCATTTCTTCCGTGAACACCACACGCTTATAGTCTGAGGAAAGAACAGTGCGGCATGTCTTTTGCTTCTCTTTGACCCGAAGAGCAGAGAGAAGAGAACGGATACGGATGCGGGCAGCGCCCAGATTATTGACCTCGTCAATCTTCAGGCAGGTGTAGATTTTGCCGGATTTTGTCAAAATATCGTTCACCTGGTCTGTGGTGACGGCATCAAGACCGCAGCCAAAAGAGTTCAGCTGAATCAGGTCCAAGTCATCTCTGGTTTTCACAAAGTTAGCGGCGGCATAAAGTCTGGAATGGTACATCCACTGGTCCATCACAAGAAGCGGGCGTTCCACTTTCTGCAGATGAGAGACGGAATCTTCCGTCAGCACTGCAATGCGGTAGGAGTTAATCAGCTCTGGAATGCCATGATTGATTTCAGAATCTATGTGGTAAGGCCTTCCAGCCAGGACAATGCCCCTTAGGCCTGTTTCTTCCATGTATTTTAGAGTTTCTTCTCCTTTGCGCTGGATATCTTCCCGCACGAGGGCAAGCTCCTGCCATCCAGCGTCCACAGCTTTCTGAACCTCTTCCGGGGCAATGGAAAATTCTTTCTCGAACACAGATTTGAGCTGTTGTGCCAGAGTATCCCTAGAAGCAAAGGACAGAAAAGGATTCAGCAGCCGTATTTTGCCGGAGGTAATCTCATCCACGTTATTTTTGATATTTTCAGCGTA
>JAAWLS010000316.1 GCA_022798035.1 Lachnospiraceae bacterium
CATCCACAGTTTGTTGCAGCTAAATCACTCATGTTTAAATCCTCCAATATTTTGATTACAATGTATCATATGTGGGCAGCTTGTATGTGTTTCCTTGTGTTTTCATATTTTGTAATTTCATATGCGGAAACTCAAGTTAAAAAAATTTTGTAAAATTGGATGGAGTCTGTTATAATGAAAAGCAAATGGAAAAATTAAATGACTGGAAGGGAGGCAGGTTATGAATACAGTGGTGATTTTAGACCATGACAGCGTCAGCATTGAAGGATGCAGAAGGATGCTGACGGTTTCTCGAAATGATGATATAGAGTATAAATTTTTTCAAGAGCCGGAGAAAGCGGTAGAGTATGTGAGGAATTATCCAGTAGCTGTGCTGCTCAGTGAACTGGAAATGCCAGTGATGTCAGGGAAGGAAGTCTTTGACATGGTGGAAATATTGTCCCCCTCTACCGTGAGAATTGCCATGGCTCAAATAAAAGATGTGGAGCACACCCTGAAAATTTTCAATCAGGCCAGAATTTTCAAGATGATTGTAAAGCCGTTTTTTCTGGTGGAAGATATTTTAGGCCCAATTCAGGAGGCATTGGAATATTACGAAGAATGGAAGAAAACGGAGGAACGGCGCCAGAAGATGGAGCAGAAGATGGAGAATGTGGAACAGGACATTCGGCAGCTTTCTGAGAAGCTGGAAGATAAGAAGAGGAAACACGACGGCATTTATCATGTAGCAGTAGGTGTAATTAAGGGAAATTTGAGTTCTGAGATTGAAGAGCTGGATGCACAGGACAGCAATTATACTTCCGCAGCTTGTGAGGAGCTGCTTCAGGAATTTATGCGCTATTATATGTACGAAGAGCATCAGTATCAATTTCATGTAGCGCATATGAAAAATTTGTTTCATCATCCTGAGGAAGGCTGTATTTTCCAGGTGCAGAACAAAGCCGGAGATGAACTGCCCAGCGATGTTATGGCTAAGGTTGCATACGGCATGTTTTTAGGAGGCTATCTCTGCCAGCAGATTTTGCGGTCTTACCGAACCATTATGATGATAGAAAGAGAAGGAAATTTTTATGTGCTGCGGATGTTCTGCCAGTATTCCGGCAAAGGCAGCGCCTATAAAATTGCCAATGAGAAAGTGCGCGGTCTGCTGAAAAATGTAACTGCGGAGATTGCGAAATCTTTGTCTGACCATTTGGTAACTGGCATCAAAGAACAGCAGTTTGCAGTGAAAGCATATTTCAAGAAAGAGGGTGGACACAGTGAATGAAGTCATTATGGGGCTTTATGAGATAGAAGAACAGGCCGGGAAAATTATGGAACGTGCCCATTCCCGCAGGCAGGAGATGATAGATGAGAACAAAAAAAGGATGAAAGATGCAGAGGAGGAGCTGGAAGGAGAGCTGGAAGGCAGGCTGACAATTCTGCGCTCTCAGCTGGAAGAGCAGGCGCAAGAGGAGATTACCCGTCTTGCAGCCAGGAATCAGGAGCAGGTAGACCAGATGAATGAAAATTATCAGAAAAATCTCAATCAGTATGCCCAGGAGATTGTGAAGAGAATTACAGAGGTGTAGCTTATGGCAGGAGAATTGCTGCAGTACAGCGGCTTGATTACCAAGACCAGGGCCATGCAGAGCCGATTGCTGAAAAAGGAAGATTTTGAACGGATTACAGAATTTCAAACGGTGCCGGAAACCATCGGTTTTTTACGGGAACAGGAAAGTTATGGAAAGATTTATGCCGGGCATGAAGAAATCAGGCATAGAGGGCAGGTGGAGGCCGTTATCCATAATTCTATACTGGAGGATTACCGGAAGTTGTACTTGTTTGGAAATGGAGAGCAGCGAAAAGCCCTGAAATTGTATTTTCCGCAGCTTCAATATGAGGAGGCTGTCCCCAAAATAGAGGTTTCCTATTTCGTGGAAGTGTGGAAACAGATTGGAAAATCCTTTGACAAACAAATGCAGCGGGTGCTGTCAGAAGTGTTTGGGACGCAGATTGACTGGCTGAATATTATGTGGATGTACCGCGGAAAACAATTTTTTCATCAGAAGCCAGAGGAAATGGAAGCCATGCTGATTCCAATCCACTACAAGCTGCGGAGGCAGGAAATGCAGAGAATGCTTGAGGCAGAACAAATAGAAGAGTTCTGCAGAATTTTGAGCAATACCGTGTATTTCAAGGGGAGAGAAGCTCTGGTAAAGATGCAGGATGAGGTGTCTTACCACCAGGTTATGGAGAAAATGTATCAAAGGGTCTGCCGGAAGCATCCGGCCTCCATGGCACCGGTGTTTTACTATCTCTACAAAAAGGAGCGGGAGATTGAACATTTGACTACCGCTCTGGAGGGAATACGCTATCAAGTTCCGGCAAAGGATATCCGGAAATTGATTTTGCTGAATACAGTTATCTAAATTTAGAAGGAACGGAGGAGACGCTTTGATTGAGAAAATGAAGTTGCTGCATATTACCGGTCCCAAAGACGATATTGACCGGGTAGTGAAAATGTATTTGAATCAATACGACGTTCACTTTGAAAATGCAATGACAAGTCTGAACAATTTAAAAAATGTACGTCC
>JAAWLS010000317.1 GCA_022798035.1 Lachnospiraceae bacterium
CCTGCGATAAACTTAGTGTTTTCAAGGGTTAGCGGTAATTTTAATAACAGAATATAACAGCTAATATTTCCCTTAAAAGTCATCAAATGTGTGTCTGAGTTTGTGCAGGGAAAGATAGCGGAGTTCGTCGGAGTGTTTCTGCATGAACTTTTTATAGCGGTTGTAGAGTACGGTTGGCGAAAAAATCGAACCGTCTTCATGGCAGATGATATAGCCCTCGTCATGGAATTTCTTCCCCAATTTCAGTTTGTTTAGCTTATATTCTCTGATTCTTTCCTCTATCACTTCCACTACGCTGTCCGGCAGGCTGATGCTTCTTCTCCCCGCGCTGCTTTTTGGGGTTTTGCTGATGTTCTTGTTTTCTGCATAGACGATTGCTTCTGTGATTTTGATTTCTTTTCGTTCACTGGAAAAGTTTTCAATCCGAAGACCGCACACTTCGCCCCGTCGAATTCCTGTTCCTACAATGATTTTTATACATGCGCTTAGGATTTTATCCTCACATTCATCCATCAACCTTAGAAGCGTTTTTAATTCTTCCTCTGTATAGGCTTCGATTTCATTCTTCTGGATTTTGGGCAAATCAACCTCTTTAACTGGATTGAACCCCCTTTTGATGTAGCGCAGGCGGATGGCCTTTTCAAACATGGTGTCCATGAGCATGACATAGTTTTTCACTGTCTTGGAGGATTTTCCCTTTTCAGCATGTGGTTGATGAATTTCTGGATTTGCAGCGGTTCTATTTTATCAAGCTGCATGTTTCCAAACGCCATTTTTAGGCCATTGTCAGAATTATAGTACATCTTTTTATAGCCGTCCTGTGTGGTTGGGGAGAGGTTTATCATATAGTTTTCAAAATATTCCTCTGCATATTCGGCAAATGTCCGTCTGCATATTCATTCTCCATCTGTCTTTTGAAATTCTCCACAACACGCTTGGAAACGCCAGGCTTGAATGTCTTGGATTTTCTGTGCCTTTTATTGTCAGGAGTGCGGATTTCATAGCTCACTTTATATCTTTCTTTTCCTTTGATTCCCTTGTCCAAAATTTCTAAACTCGCCATTTTTTTATCCTCTTTGGAAGTTGTTCTCTGCTCAAATTTATAATATATATTTGAAGTTTTCTTTGCCCCGAATGCCCGCCCCAAAACTGAAAGCAGAAAAAAATATTTTTTGCTGTTGTCAGAATCCGAACGGGATTTCGGGATTGGCTTTTTTCCTTTCCGTTTGACACTGCATAGACAAAAGACATCACATCTCACTTTATACCTTTCATTTTCCTTGATTCCTTTGCTTAAAACTTCTATACCCGCCCATCTTTTTACTCTTCTTTAGAAATTTTTCAGTTTGCATTTTACTTCATTTATTCAAATATCAAATTTCCAGATCAAGTAAAAAATGGTTTAAAAAAATTTAATCATCTGCTATAATAAGAATATCAATAAAGAAGTGGGTGTAAAATGATAACAATAGCACAATTAAAAACGTTAAACAAACCAGAATCTATTGCCATAACAGAACATGCAAAAATTGGCTCTTCGAACGAAATATTGGTATTGATGATATTGTTAACGGTATAAACACAGGTGAGATTATCAAACAATATCCTGATGATAAACCGTTAGCAAGTTGTTTAATATTGGGATTTTCTGTTAAATCAGAATATATCCACATAGTAGTAAGTTATAGCATAGATTTTATATATTTAATAACTGCATACTTTCCCAATCCCGATATGTGGGAAGCTGATTTTAAAACTAGAAAGGAGCGTTAATTATGGTATGTATGGAATGTGGAGCTAAAGCTGAAAAAGGCTATACAACAAGCGTTTCTGATTTAGGAAACTGCCTTTTGATTGTACGAAATGTTCCTTGTTATAAATGTACAGAATGCAACGAAATTATTTATACAGGCAATGTAATAAAAAGGCTAGAGCAAATCAAGGAACAGGCGAAACAATTTACACAGGAAATTTCTATTGTGAATTATAGCAGCGCTGCATGATGGAATTGTAATGGAACCCAATATCAAATAGTTAAAAAGATTTTTTCTAGATCTTTTTGCTTTTGGAAATATTATTCTATCAAAAAAAGAAACAGCATTTACCAACACGGTCCATCAGTTGAGCAAATTATTAAAATGCAATGTTGGTAACATCATGGAGATTGTTGAAGACGACAAAGAATGAGCAATCATGTTGGGTTTTCTTTCGTCACTTTTTTGGCACGAGCAGACCAAATTCCAGATTTTTGCCAAATTCTTGAAAAGCAAATCGCACTACTTTAACTATGGCATTTGAATCTTTGCCTCGTGGCAAAAATTAGAGCATTTAATCTATTCAAGTCCCACCATCCGCATTACTTCTTAGAGTCCAATGAATGTTTCATTGGACTTATTTTGTGTGCCGAGCATGGCATTAATCTAACTGGTGAAAGTCCAGTCACGGGTATTTACCGCCAAGTGTAGCGAACCACAAGTCGGTATCAGTAATGGTATGGATGGAGGAAGTGGTGTAGCAAAGTTCTTGAGCCTACGAACAGAAACTTGATAAGGCGATTAGGTGGGTAAGG
>JAAWLS010000318.1 GCA_022798035.1 Lachnospiraceae bacterium
AAATTTGGAGGCGGCGTTGCGCAGCGAGCAGATGAAAGTAGATTTAATTTCCAACGTTTCCCATGATTTAAAGACGCCGCTGACTTCCATGGTGGGTTATATTGAATTGATAAAAAAAGAAGAATTGAGCGATGTGTTATCTGATTATGTGGAAGTGCTCTCTGTAAAAGCTCAGAAATTAAAAGAGATGATAGACAGCCTCTTTGATTTGGCTAAGACTAGCAGCGGAAATGTGGAACTTAAAATGGAGCCTATGGAGCTGAATCGTCTGATTGAGCAAGTGCAGGCGGATATGTCGGACAAGATTGCACAGAGCGAAAGAGAAATCGTGGTGATGCTGACGGAAGAGTCTACAAATTTTATCTCGGACAGCAGCTATATGTACCGAATTTTTCAGAATCTCATAGAAAATGCTTTGAAATATTCCCAGGAAAATACCAGAATTTTTCTGAAATCATTTGTAGTCCAAAAAGAAGGAGAGTTTGGAGAGAGCCGGGAGAAAGTGCGGTTTGAGATTACAAACACTTCCGGCTATCCTATGAATTTTACGAAAAAGCAGATAACAGAGCGTTTTGTGCGGGGAGATGAGTCAAGAACCACAGAGGGAAACGGGCTGGGACTGGCCATTGTGAATACGTACACGACTGCCTTGGGAGGAGTGTTTGACGTGGTGATTGACTGCGACCAGTTTAAAGCTTCTTTAGAATTTTGGCGGCAGGAATAGATTATTTCCGTATCGTTTGCAGAAACGCTTTCCCTTTTGCGGTGTGCTGAGATTTTTGGTATTGGAATTTATTATCCGGTAATAAGAAGCAAATAATGCTTTTCATGTGGAGTAAAGTGTGTTATAATATGCCCTAGATTAAAGGCAGTATGGGATTTGGCAGAGGATTTTGGAAGTTGTGTGCAATAGCAGCAGGCACTTTTAGCTCTTGTAATTAAATCCTCCAACCTAATACCATATTTTAGAACAATCCAGAAAGGAAGAGTATTATGAAACACGTAAAGACATTAAATACAAAGAGATTACAGAACACAGTAAAAAAAGGCGGATGCGGAGAGTGCCAAACCTCCTGTCAGTCTGCATGCAAGACAAGCTGCACTGTTGGAAATCAGAGCTGTGAGAATAAATAGTTTCCAAAAAAGCATTAAGATTCAGTCAGAGACCGTTCGCCTCAAACGAGCGGTCATTTGTGTGTTTTGCATGCACACGGGCACTTAAATGAAATATGTCAGCAAGCTGACGGGCGCCCGGCGCGCGGGTAGGGATGCTTTCTTCCCTACCCGATTATAGTGTGGAAAGTGAGGAGCTGCAGTGGTTCATCAGTATAGGAACAACGGATATAATATTGTTTTGGATGTGAACAGCGGTGCCGTACACCTAGTGGACGATATCACCTATGATGTGATTCCTCTGTTTGAGACAGACACAAGAGAAGAAATCACAGAAAAGCTAAAACAGAAATATCCTCAGGCAGAGATAGAGGAGTGCTATGAGGAAATCAGAGAACTGAGGGAAGAAGGCCAGCTTTTTACCGAAGATGAGTACGAGAATTACATGGAGCAGTTTGGCGAGAGGCCTACTGTGGTAAAAGCCATGTGCCTGCACATTGCCCATGACTGCAATCTTGCCTGCAGGTATTGTTTTGCAGAAGAGGGAGAGTACCATGGACGCAGAGCCATGATGTCCTTTGAAGTGGGAAAAGCTGCGTTGGATTTTTTGATAGCAGAGTCTGGAAACCGTCGGAATCTGGAAGTGGATTTCTTTGGCGGAGAGCCCCTAATGAATTTTGAGGTGGTGAAACAGCTGGTTGCTTACGGCAGAGAGCAGGAGAAGATTCACAATAAGAATTTCCGCTTTACGCTGACAACAAACGGCGTGCTGCTGGATGAAGACGTGATGGAATTTGCCAATCAGGAAATGGCCAATGTGGTGCTGAGTATTGACGGAAGGAAAGAAGTCAATGACAAGATGCGTCCCTTCCGAAAAGGAGCGGGCAGTTACGATTTGATTGTGCCGAAATTTCAGAAGTTTGCAGATAGCAGAAATCAGGAAAAATATTATGTGCGGGGAACATTCACCCACAACAATCTGGATTTTTCCCAGGATGTGCTTCATCTTGCAGATTTGGGATTTCAGCAGATTTCCGTGGAGCCTGTGGTGGCTGCACCTGCAGAGAGCTATGCGCTGAGGGAAGAGGACCTTCCTCAGCTGTTTGAAGAGTATGATAAACTGGCAGTGGAAATGATTCGGCGCAGCGAAGAAGGCCGCAGTTTTAATTTTTTCCATTTTATGATAGATTTGGAGGGCGGCCCCTGTGTGGCGAAACGCCTTTCCGGCTGCGGTTCCGGAACAGAATATCTGGCAGTCACTCCGTGGGGAGATTTGTACCCCTGCCATCAGTTCGTGGGAAATGAAGAATTTCTCATGGGAAATGTGCTGGAAGGCGTGAAAAACAAGGAGCTGCAGAAGGAATTCAAAAGCTGCAATGTCTACGCTAAGGAGAAATGTAGAGATTGTTTTGCAAAGTTTTACTGCAGCGGCGGCTGCGCAGCAAAT
>JAAWLS010000319.1 GCA_022798035.1 Lachnospiraceae bacterium
AGCGGTGGATGAGTTCCAGCACATCTGTTATGCCAATCCAAAGCTGAGCCCGAAGGAGCGTACATTGGAATGGAAGAAATTAGAGGAAATCTACATGCCATGGCGGAAGTACGAGGCAGATGACTTCTTTGACAGAGGAGGCTATTGGTATCATAAACTGCATATTTTCCTGTATCCTTTCTACTATATCAACTATGTTCTCACCACCATGGGTGCCCTGGAATTTGCAGAGAAAAATGAAAAAGACCATGAGACGGCATGGGAAGATTACCTGAATTTATGCAAATGCGGCGGAAGCAAGAGTTATTTAGAGGCGCTGAAACATGCAAATCTTTCTGTACCTTTTGAGGAAGGAAGTGTGAAGAGGGCAATGGATTATGCAGAGAGAGCGCTGAAAGTATAAAGATACTGCGGTAGTTCAAAGTAATGAAATTTTCATATAATTTTTTTGAGAAAAAGATATATAAAACAATCTGTAACGGAGGATTCACTGCATGAATTGGGAAAAGACAAAAGAAATCATAGAAGAAATAAGGAAAAGAACCGAGAAAGATGCATACGCCCTGACGCTGAACAAAGAGAGGCAGCCAGGAATTTTTGACAGCAAGTTCGGAGGAGTTCCCTACTGGGATAAGAGCAAGGAATACCCGGTGGATGGCGATGGAAAGAAAATGATGCTTCTGGCTCAGATTAATTTTGAGCAGATGTTTGAGCGTGTGGAACGGGATGAACTTCTCCCAAAGAAAGGGATTCTCCAATTCTTTATTGCGCTGGATGAAGTGTACGGCATGGAGTTTGAAGAGCAGGACGAGCAGAAATCCTTCCGGGTGGTCTATCATGAAAATGTGGACTGCCAGGTGACAAGGGAGGAAGTGGAAGCGATGGATATACCGCTCAGCACTTCCCCTGAGGAGGAAGAATATTCTCCCATCTGGGTAGAGGCAGCCTTGGAAATCCGTCGGACTAAAGTCTATATGGGGGACAGTGACTATCGTTTTGAGAAGTTATTCCAGGACATTGTTTCGGAGAGACTGGGAGAAGAATGTCAGGGGCAGTCCCTGTATCAGCTTTTGGATGACGAGGCTTACGACAATATGGTGGAAGAGCTGGGAAATGAGAATCACTGGCTGTTGGGATATCCTTATTTTACTCAGACAGACCCAAGAGAGTACGAGGAGAAATACAGGTATTATGATACGCTGCTGTTCCAGATGGACTCCGATTATGGAGAGGAAGAAGACGATATTCTGTGGGGAGACGCCGGAGTGGCTAATTTCTTTATGAACAGAGAGGATTTGAAAAACAGAAATTTCGATAAAGTGCTGTATAACTGGGATTGCTGCTAAGTCTGACAATGCCCACTGGAAGGCGCATGCGGAATGGAGGAAATGATGAGAAAATATCTGTCTGTATATGAAAGTCTGCTGCTCCTGCTGTTGCTGCTCCTGATTTTTGCACTGATTGTAAATTTGATTGCCGACAAAAGAGGCGGACAGGAGGCAAAAGGGACTCCGCAGGTTTACGCGGAGACAACTGGGCTGTGTGCAGGAACCGGAAAATGGCTGGAGGAGAGCATATCCGAGGAAGACAGCCAGAAGATGGTGGAGGCATTTAAACTGGAGGAGCAGGAGATATACTCGTTTCTGCAGGGCCCCAGGTCATGGAATGGAGGAATTCCCTGGTCAGGGGAATGGTGTCAGTTTAATGTAAACGGCAATTCTTTCGGCGGATTTGGGTGCGGGCTCTGTTGTATGGCAAATATTTACGATACACTGTCTTATTACGAGGTTTCCCCCTGGGATATGTGTGAATATGCCATGACCGTATCGAATTACGCGCCGGATGGAAAAGCCGGAGCCATTGGCTGGAAAGATATGCGGGACACGTTAAGGCTCTGCGGAATGGAATGTAAATTATACCGAAAACCAAAAACTTACGAAGGCTTTCGAAATCACATAAAAAAGATGAAGTCGGCCGTAGTGCTGGTCTGCAGCGGAAATGATGACACATACTGGCAGGACACTGCCGGTCATTATGTGAATATCTGGCTGTACCAGGAGGAAGATGAGACGGTATTTCTGGCGGAACCGGGAAGCCCCGAGAACAACCGCACTCGAATTCCGCTGCGGTATGTATATGATGCTTTAAAGACTGTCAGTAAATTCCAATATCTGGCAGTGGAAAGTTATTGGGAAGAGCACAATCAGTGGAAAGGGAACGGAATTGACGAGTCCTGGAACCGGCCTTAATCGGACAGCCGGAAGATAAGGTAAAAAGGTCAGTACAAAGGAATGTTATGGAAAATGCAGTAGACATAACTACAGAGAATGGAAGATAAAAATAATTCGTATAGGACAGGGGAAAAACAAGAAGGAGAACCTATTGACAAACCGATTTAATGTGCTAAACTTATTAAGAATCATTTAGAATAATAAGAATTATTAGAAAATTGTTTCAAAAATTTGAATTTAAGCAAATAATTTATTGTTTACAATATGTTTGTTGACTGTATCCCACTATTTGCATATAATATAATACTAGAATTGGC
>JAAWLS010000320.1 GCA_022798035.1 Lachnospiraceae bacterium
TTTGCCTATAATGTGGGCATTCACGATGCTTCCTGGAGAAATGGACAGTTCGGCGGACAGATTTATAAGAGCAACGGTTCTCATGGGTGTATCAATGCGCCGCTGGAAATAGCCACAATTCTATTTGAAAAAGTGAAAGTAGGAACACCGGTGATTGCTTACTACAGAGAAAAGGTGGAATTGTCTGCAGAAAATGCCAAGATTTCCAATGCATTTTCCTACGTAGAGCCGGAGAAAAAAGAAGGAGAGTAATCAGCGGAGCGCCAAAAGGTGATGGCAGGCTGAAACAAAAGAGATTTTAGAATGAAGAAAACAGATATTTATGGAACCATAGGCCCTGCCTGCGGAAACCAGGAAACACTCACAGAGATGTTTCGCCTTGGAATGACTGGAATGCGTTTGAATCTGTCCCATACAGAGTTGGAAGAATGCAGAGAATGGACAAATCTGATGAAAGAATCGGCACATTCTGCCGGAAAGCAGTCGAAACTGCTGATTGACTTAAAAGGGCCGGAACTTCGAATCGGCAGTCTGAATGCACCGATTCAACTGTCAGAAGAAGGAAACGTTTATCTAAAAAGAGAAAAAGAAAATTTCTCATCATTCGGGAGAAATGTCCATGCAGCAGAAGAAAAGGAGAGTATTTTACTGTCAAAGAGAGAAAATATTTGCCTCAGAGAAGAAAGTATTCCGCTTCCGGCAGAGATTTTCACCCATTTGGAAAAGGCCCAGGAAGTACTGCTGGATGATGGGAAAATACAGCTTGAAATAACAGAGATAACAGAAGAGAAAGCCCTCTGCAGAGTGATTCGGGGCGGTACTTTGAATTCCCGCAAGAGTATTGCTCTGCCTGGAATTTCTCTGCAGCTTCCTGTTTTGACAGAAAGCGACAGAAGGAATATCCGCAAAGCAAAAGAACACGGAGTGAGCGGAGTTATGCTGCCTTTTGTACGCAGCGGCGGGGATTTAAAATTATTACGTCAGGAATTAGTGCAGAATCATGCAGAGGAACTTCAGATATTTGCAAAAATAGAAAATATGGAAGGCGTAAAAAATCTGGAAGATATTCTGCCTTACGCGGACCAGATTGTGATTGCCAGAGGCGATTTGGGAAACAGTATGCCGTTGTGGGAGCTTCCAGCTGTGCAGGCTGAGATTGCTGAGAAATGCAAAAAGGCAGAAAAGCCTTTTATGGTAGTTACGCAGATGCTTGCTTCCATGGAACGGTGTGCAGTTCCCACGAGAGCAGAGGTGTCTGACATTTTTCGGGCAGTAGCGGAAGGGGCTGCCAGCGTCATGGTGACAGGGGAGACAGCCCTGGGAAATTATCCGGAGCAGGTAATCCGCTATCTCGTTAATACGGTGAAGTCGGCAGAAGATTATCTGATACATTCAATTAAAAATAACGGGTGAACCGTCTTGGTACATCCGTTATTTTTATTACTTGGATTCCCACCTGCCGCTTGCCCCGCAGGGCAGTATCAAACCATTGGAAGAGACAGGCAGGCCGATTTCCTGAGCATCTACCCTGCCCTTTAACTGCCCCAATTCTGTGCCAAGCATATAAGCTAAAACGGCGGGCTGCAGGCCGGTGGTGTAAGAATTAATCAAGAAGAATAGAGGCTGCTCAGACAGAAGCTGCCGGCAGAGCTTTATCAAAGGGTAAACTGCATCCTCAATCTTCCATATTTCCCCTTTGGGGCCGCGGCCGTAAGAGGGAGGGTCCATGATGACAGCGTCGTAACGGCTGCCTCTGCGGATTTCGCGCTGGACGAATTTTACACAGTCGTCGACAATCCAGCGAATGGGAGCTTCGGACAGGCCGGAGGCTGCGGCGTTTTCTTTGGCCCAAATGACCATTCCTTTTGAGGCGTCCACATGAGTAACACTAGCGCCGGCAGAAGCGGCGGCCAGGGTAGCTCCGCCTGTGTAGGCAAAAAGATTCAGAACTTTGATGGGCCGTTTGGCATTTTTTATCTTTGCGCTCATCCAGTTCCAATTGACTGCCTGCTCTGGAAATAATCCGGTGTGTTTGAAACTAAATGGTTTCAGATGAAAGGTGAGAGAGTCATAGTGGATGTCCCACTGCTGGGGCAAATCAAAAAATTCCCATTCTCCGCCGCCTTTTTTACTGCGGTGATAGCGGCCGTTGCAGCGCTTCCATCCTTTGTGGGTTTTTGGAGTGTCCCAGATTACCTGAGGGTCTGGGCGCACCAGTATATTATCTCCCCACCGTTCTAATTTCTCCCCTTTTGAACAATCAATGACTTCATATTCTATCCAGCTGTCTGCAATCCACATAAATATTTCCTCTCTGATATGATATTTGTATATAATTTAATGAGGGCTGTTCTGCCCCATGACCGTAGGAACTGTCCTGCTATAGGCAGGAATAATTCCTGATACCATGCAATCATCATTATATCGCCAGATTATGGGAAGCGTCACGACAAACGCATGAATGAATAAATTATGAACACAGCATCCATTTTTTGTTATAATCAAAGAAAAAGAGGATGGTGTTGTTTATGAAAGCGCTTTTA
>JAAWLS010000321.1 GCA_022798035.1 Lachnospiraceae bacterium
TGACATTTAATTGTGTCCGGTCCCTCCTTGGTGGGGCAGTTTTAATTCCCTGTATCTGGTTTCTGAATCAACGGAAAAAGCCGGAGGGAAAACAGGAAACAGAGTCTTGGCAGGATTCAGGAATAAAACAGGAGACAGAATTCCAGCAGAAATTGGGTGAAAAGCAGGAGAAAACTTTGTGGAAAGGCGGCATCGCCTGCGGAATCCTGTTGTGTTTAGCCACAAATTTTCAGCAGGTCGGAATTGCAGAGACTACCGTGGGGAAGGCGGGATTTATCACGGCTTTCTATATTGTGATTGTTCCGGTGCTGGGACGCTTTTTTCACAGAAAATGCGGCGTCACCGTCTGGCTTGGCGTGTTTTTGGCGCTGGCAGGGCTTTATTTTCTCTGCATGACGGGGGCGGAATCTCAGACTGCAGCAGAGCAGATATTTCCGGGACTTCCGGTGGGCCGGGGAGATTTCTTGGTGTTTATCGGAGCCCTCTTGTTTTCCCTGCATATTCTGGTGATTGATTATTTTACAGAGCGGGTGGACGGAGTGAAGATGTCCTGTATTCAATTCTGGGTCTGCGGAGCTCTGTCAGGAATCGGAATGTTTGTGGCGGAGGAACCCCATATTTCAGAGATTCTTCTGGCATGGCAGCCCATTCTCTACGCAGGGGCTTTGTCCTGCGGTGTGGCCTACACTTTGCAGATAGTAGGGCAGAAAGGAATGAATCCCACGGTGGCGGCCCTGATACTCAGCCTGGAATCCGTGATTTCTCTGCTGGCCGGACTGGCGCTGCTGGGACAGCGGCCTACAGGCCGGGAAACCTTTGGATGCGTGCTGATGTTTGCGGCCATTATTCTGGCTCAGATTCCACGAAAGTGAAAGTTCAGACCGACGCAGCTTTGTTTTACAGAAAGTTCCGGACGAAAAAAGGAGGTCCTCTGATGAAAAAGAAATATGACAGAAGAAAATATTATGCCAAAAGACTGTGGTGTTTTCTGGCTGTTGTACTGTGTGCGGTGAATCTGACAGCATGTCAGGGCAGCAAGAGCAAAGAGGCCCTAGAAAATCAGCAGGCATACCGCCAGCTGGGCATTAACAAGATGAATGAAGGCAGTTATGAGGAAGCTGTTGAAGCATTTCAGAAGGCGCTGGACCAGTCACAGGCATTGGTGGGGGAGATAGAACTGGATATCTGCTATTACAAGGCAACGGCTCAGTACAAAAGCGGCGATACGAAAGGCGCCCTTACCACCTGCAAAGCGCTGATAGACTATGACAAGAAAAATGCCAAGGCCTATTTCCTGAGGGGATGCATTTACCAGAAGGAAGCAGACCGGGAAAAGGCGGTAAAGGACTATCAGAAAGCGCTGGATACCAGCGGAAACGACTACGAAATCTATGTATCTATCTATGAAAGCATGAAAAATGCAGGCTGGGACGGCGATGCGGAGGAAATTCTGGAAAAAGCGCTGGAGCTGAAGGCAGAAGAGACGGAAGATTACCGGGAACGGGGACATATCTATCTTCTGCAGGAAGATTACGACAATGCAAAAAAAGAGCTGGACAAGGCTATCAATCAGAAAGACGTAAAAGCGCTTCTGTACATGGCGCAGGTCTATGAGGCAGAGGGCAATTCCAAACAGGCAAAGGCTCTCTATGAGAGTTACATAGAGAAAAATGGTTCAGATATCTCTGCGTTGATAGTGCTGGGAGATATGCAGATGGAAGCTGAAAATTACAGCCAGGCAGCGGAGTTCTATCAGCAGGCGTTAAAAGCCGGAAAACCTTCCGATGAGCAGCAGATTCGCCGCAATGAAATCATTGCCTATGAGCAGATGCTGGATTTTGCCAAAGCCAGAGAGAAAATGGAATCTTACATGGAAGATTACCCAGAGGACGAGGAGGCAAAACGGGAGTATATATTTCTGGAGACCAGGTAGCACTCTTTAAAAATCTTTTCATTTCAAAAATCTGTCCAGTTATTCCATTTCAGTGAAATATGAGAAATTTCTGCCGATATAGTTGGAAATAATTTCGAAAGAAGGAAGAAATATGAATCCAATTAATACAGATTACAAGGCAGGAAATTACAATACTGCAGTGGAGAAGCAGACAAGGAAATATAAAGGGACAGAAACATCCTTCCAGGATAAATTAAAGGAAACAAGCGAGAGTGCAGTGGAACAGTATAAAAGGAGGCATCCCCAGGATGCCGCTCATGTGGAGGTCCAGGTACAGGCCGGGAAAGCCGTAAGGGAGAAGTATGGGGCAGACAATGTTTCCCGAGAAGATATGACTATGGAAGAGTACAAGAATTTTATCAATGGACTGTTGAGAAGCATCCCATTTGATGCCACAAGAGTGTATGACAGTGAGGTTATTTCTATCTCGGAGGCAGGCTGGGAGCAGATGAAAAATGATGCTGACTATGAGGCATGGGTATTGGGGTATACAGCACAGAATCGAGCCGTGTGCAATCCATTTTTTGGCTGGCCGGGAGCATCTGGGACTTTTTGTGTGGAAAAGTTTGGTGCTTC
>JAAWLS010000322.1 GCA_022798035.1 Lachnospiraceae bacterium
CAGAACAGATTGGGCGTGCTGCACAACGAGCTGTATTTGAAAAAGATTCCTGTGGTGATTGCCTATGAGGGCTGGGATGCAGCCGGAAAAGGCGGAAATATCAAACGGATTACCGGTGCCCTTGACCCGAGAGGATTTGAGGTGCATCCCATTGCAAGCCCGGAGCCTCATGAGAAGGCCAGACATTATCTGTGGCGTTTCTGGAATCGTCTGCCCAAGACGGGACATGTGGCGATTTTTGACCGTACCTGGTATGGCCGTGTTATGGTGGAGCGTCTGGAAGGATTCTGCAGTGAGAACGACTGGCAGAGGGCTTACAACGAAATCAACGAATTTGAAAAAGAGCTTGCTGACTGGGGCGCGGTGATTATCAAGTTCTGGGTTCAGATTGACAAGGATGTTCAGCTGGAGCGTTTTACAGACCGCCAGAATACGCCTGAGAAACAGTGGAAGATTACGGAGGAGGACTGGAGAAACCGGGATAAGTGGGACTTGTATGAGACTGCGGTGAATGAAATGATGAAAAAGACCAGCACCACCTATGCACCCTGGCATGTACTGGAGTCCAATGACAAGAAGTATGCAAGGATTAAGGCCTTAAAGATTGTAATTGAAGAGATTGAGAAAGCGCTGGCATTAAGATAGCAGATAAGATTAAATTAAGCGTCAAAAGCGCCTTCGGCGCTGCATTTATTCTGGGTGCATGAAATGAAAGATTTGAGTGTCAAAAGCACCTTTTGCACGCATTTTTGAAGTTCAAATCAAAATTTAAAGTATAAAATACCTCTATTTACAAATAATAGAATCATAATCGCCTTGCGATATGGATTGCAGAGAATTATTTGTAAATGGAGGATTTTAATTATGAAAGCAACAGGAATTGTTAGAAGAATAGATGATTTGGGAAGGGTGGTAGTGCCGAAAGAGATTCGCCGTACATTGAGAATCCGTGAAGGGGACCCGCTGGAAATCTTTACAGACCGTGAGGGAGAGATTATTCTTAAAAAATATTCTCCTATTGGGGAGCTGGGGCAGTTTGCAGGATTATATGCGGAAAGCCTGGCCCAGACCAGCGGATGCCTTGTATGCATTACAGATAAAGACCATGTCATTGCGGCGGCAGGTGCAGGAAAGAAGGAATTTGACGGAAAACCAATCAGCAAACAGTTAGAGCATGTGATTACAGACAGAGAGACGTTCTGTGCCAAAAAAGACGAGAAAGGATTTGTAAAAATTACATTGGACGACACAGGAGATTTTCAATCCCAGGTGGTGTCCACTATTATCTGTGAAGGAGATGCCATCGGTTCTGTGGTGATGTACAACAAAGAGAACGGAGCAAATCTGGGAGAAACAGAGAGTAAACTGGCAAGGGTGGCGGCAGGATTTCTTGGGAAACAGATGGAGCAGTAACCGTTCTCCTCTGTCTTCCCGGAAATCCTTTCAAAAATCCGCTGCTTGTAAAAGCGATGCTTTTGTGTGCCGGCACATTGATTTTGAAAGAATTGTGAGATGCGTCAGTACACAGAAGCTAACGATACTGTACAGGTTCTAATGTTTTGTCCAGAGAGCGGAACTCATAACCTGCCTCGGAGAGGTTTTTCAAAACGGAAGGGAGGGCGGCCAGAGTGGCGTCCTTTCCTGAACCGTCATGCATCAGCACCACAGGGTTATCCACATTTTTTACATTAGAGCAGATGTTGTCGATGATATTTTGAGTAGTGGTAAGATTGCTTCCATCCCCGGAACTTACATTCCAGTCATAGTAAATAAACCCTCTGCGCTCCATTTCTTCGATAATACCTTTTACTACATAAGAGGAGCCGTTAGTGCTTCCTCCAGGGAAACGAAACAGGGAGGGAGAATATCCTGTCTCCTCGTATACCCAGTCGTATACTTTCTGATAGTCTTCCAGAAAAGCGTCTACAGAGCGGTAAATCTGATTGTAGTTGTGACTGTAAGAGTGGAGAGCCAGGGTGTGGCCTCTGTCCACAATTTCAGATAAATATTCAGCGTATTCTTCGTTGTTTTTTCCCACCACAAAAAAGGTGGCATGGGCGTCGTATTCATCCAATAAATCCAGCACTTTTGGAGTGAGTTTGGAAGGGCCGTCGTCAAAAGTCAGATAGACGTATTTCTGACCTGACTGGACAGGAAGATTATCTTTATCTGCATAGAGGGTGGGATAAGGCTCTTCTTTGGATTTCGTTTTAGAGTAGCTGCCGGCGGGTTCTTCATCCTCAGGCTCAGATTCCAAATTGCCGAAATCCTGAATCTGCTGGGACAATTCAGAGATATAATTTTTCTGTCCCTCGATATAGTCTTCCTTTTCTTCCAACTGAGCAGTATGGCTTTTGAGTTCCTTGTTTAATTCTGAATTATTCTCCTGCAGCTGAAAGGCCTCTACTTCCAGACTGCGATAGCGGTTGTCCAGATTCCAATACAAAAAACCCAGAACACCGCAGACGCACAGCAAGACGCAGGCCAGCGCAGGGATAAGCGGTAGTTTTTTCATAAGTTTCTCCTTT
>JAAWLS010000323.1 GCA_022798035.1 Lachnospiraceae bacterium
ATACTACATATCCTTCAAAAGGCAATGCATCAGAAAACAAACCCGATTTTTTGTCGTATTTTGCCGGAGGAAAAGAAAAAGTTATCGCGCGGTTCCAAAGCAGCCTGGAAAACAACTGGCTGGAGAAAGAAAACGTTCTCTACGGTATTCGTCTGGAAAATCAGGAAATTGCAGGGAAAAAGATGTCTGTTCTCATCGGTATCAGCAGTATTTCCTCTATCCGGGATAACATGGTAATTGACAGTTTTTTCAAATATGGAAGAAGCCGCGGACACAGCGCCCTGATTAACATGAATGGAAACTATATTGTAGATATCAACAAAAAGCTCTATCGAAACCGCTGGAATAATCTGTTTGAACATTTATCAGCCGCCGAAAATTCTGAGTTCACCAACGAGGAAGTGAGAAAAAAACTTACAAATTTAGAGACTTTCGGCTTCTATCACTCTCATGCGGAGGAGAAGAACAGGGAACTTTATTATTTTATCCCTTTTGGTAATGAAATGGATTTGTATTTCATCATGTCTGTCAGCGAAGAAGTCTTTTTGGAGCAGACCAGAACATTTACCACCATGAGTATCGCAGTGTTATCCGTCAGTATGCTGGCCGTAGTCAGTATGCTGCTCATTGTTATGCGATATCATATCAAAACCATACGGACTTCTGAGAAAGCGAAATCCCAAAAAGAATTTCTCTCCAACATGAGCCATGAAATCCGCACGCCTCTCAGCGGCCTGATTGGCATCAATCATCTGATTGCGCTCTACATTGATGACGGCCGCAAAAAAACACAGATGAAAGAACTGCTGAAAAAATCCCAAAGCACTGCAAATTATCTTCTGTCTCTGATAAATGATTTTCTGGATATGTCCAAGCTCCAGGCAGGCAAAGTGGACCTTATCAGCGAACCTCTGCTGGTTGAGGAATTGATGGATGAAATTGCCGCCATGCAGACAGCTAACATTGAGAGCCGCGGCATCTCATTTCTCGTGGAAAAAGATATCACAGAGCCTTGTGTGGCAGGCGACGCCACCCGCATCAAGCAAATCCTGATGAATATTGTGGGCAATGCCGCCAAATTTACGCCGGAGGGCAAATCCATCCGTTTTTCTGTGTGCCAGAAACCCATAGACGAAACGCACGTTCTCACAATCTATCAATGTGAAGACACCGGAATCGGCATTTCCAAAGAATACATCGGCAAAATCTTTGACTCTTTCAGCCAGGAAAGGAACCGCAGCACCAGTGGTATCAGAGGAACCGGCCTCGGCATGGCCATCAGCAAACTCCTTGCAAATGCTATGGAGGGTGATATCTCTGTAGAAAGTGAATTGAATGTGGGAAGTACCTTTACGGTTTCCATTCCCTCTGTTATCGTAACAGAGATTCCAGACTATTTAAAAACGGAGAAAAAAGAGCTTACAGGAAAATACGGCAGGCCGGCTTCAGACAAAGCAGCGCAGCGTACCGCCAAAATTCTGGTGGCAGAGGACGTGGAGTTAAATGCAGAAATTTTGCTGGAAATTTTGAATTTAGAAGGCTTTGAGACCGCCCGTGCACAGAATGGCAGAGAGGCTTTGGAATTGTTTGCCCAATCCGCCCCTTATGAATTCGACGTTATTCTCATGGATATGAAAATGCCTGTGATGGACGGCTGCAGCGCCTCCCGTGAAATTCGCAGACTAGACAGGCCGGACGCTGCTTCTGTCATCATTTTTGCCTGTACCGCCAACACCTTCCAGGAGGACAGGGATTTGGCAGTGGAAAGCGGCATGAATGACTTTTTGACAAAGCCCATCGACATAACCATCTTATTGAAAAAACTAGACAGTATCACCAAATAACACAGGCTGAAAAGTTACATGATATACTTTCGCAGACTTTATAAAATCAGGATTCTCAGGAAACCTGCGGAAGAAATTTTAGATTTGGTAAAGAAGACAGAAAACGAAAAGTCGCAGCCCTTCCTTATCAAAATCGTTTTCTGTAGTGACCTCTGCCTAAAAATTCAATAAATCCTTTATCTCTTAAAATTTGCAGCTGTTGGCGAATTTTTGCCTCGATATTATGATTATTTTTATGCTTTTCCTGCAAAATTTCAATGTACAGATACATGTCCTTCAAAGAAAACCACAGACTTTATTTCTCCTTTTCTAATAATATCTATTTTCCCTGTTGCGGAATCTCAGAATACAAAATACTGCACCCCACTCAGTCTACATGCCTTACAACAGATGAGAGAGGCCTTCTTTTCTCTATTATCCCGGGACAAAAAAATTTGGGAATTAAAATAAGATTTCTTACATCAATAAATATCTTTATCTTTTTATACAATCCAGTTTCCTGATTAAAAGTATTTCACCTTCATTTACTCTTGGCATGGCTTATAAACTTTACAATGCTATTTATATTATGCTATCTTTTCTTCTACCACAGGCAATTCATATAACATATACGGGTCAATATCCAGACATGTTGTTTCGTCCCTGTTTCTATCAATATCCCATGCAAGAGTATCGTT
>JAAWLS010000324.1 GCA_022798035.1 Lachnospiraceae bacterium
GCAGTATATGGAAATCGGCAAGCAGTATTTCGAGCTCCATAAAGAGGATGAAGAGCCATTTTTTGAAGAAATAAGCTTAATCCGGGAAACCTTGCAGGAAATCAGCCAGCTAAAATCAGAGATTGACGATTTAAAAGGCAAGAAAAAATGCCCGGCCTGCGGCGCTTCCCTGGGCCAAGAGGATGCATACTGCAATAAATGCGGTGCAAAATGCGAGTCCATTTTCGAGGAGGAGGAAGTCATTACTCCAGTGAAACAGGAAGAAAAATCTGATACCACAGAAGAGGAATAAGTTTCTTACTATAGGTATAGCATACAGAAAGTAAAAGGCTGCTGCAAAATCAAATGCAACATTTTTGAAATGTTTTACGTTTGATTTTGCGGCAGCCTTTTATCCTATAGAAGAAAAATAATATGCGCAGGGTCTGCCGGCGCGCCGCAAATATGTTTCCGTCCGTCAGAACCATCCGTGCTTCACGCAGGCATTATAAATACCGTCGTCCACATTCTTATCTGTGATGTAATCGGCTCTCTCTTTTAACGCATCGCAGGCATTTCCCATGGCTACGCAGAAAAAATTTTCGTCAAACATACACAAATCATTGTAATCATCCCCGAATACCACCACGTCTTTGGGAGTTCCGCCGGCGTATTCTAGCATCCGCAGAATCCCTTCTTTCTTTTCATCTGGCTGGAAAATGAGATATTCCGGCTTGAAACGAAGATTTCCCAGAGTATCTTTCAGCGTTAATTTGTGCTCCTCGGAGGCGGGGATGGATATGTACATCTTGTAAACAGCGTCGTAATCGGCCGGGTCAAATTTCTCGTCAATAATGTAAGTAGTGGGTTCCTGCCGCGGGCCGACCTGCTCATAAAAGAGAAAACTGTCGGCATAGACTTTCTGAGAATCGTCAAGAGCTACAAGAATTCCGTAACCCAGAGCGTGTGCTTGACGGTAGACAGCCAGGGATTTCTCATAGTCGATGGGCCGGTTCTCCTGCAGTTTATTGTTATAGAAGATACCGTGTCCTCCGTTACACACCATGTTGGCAAAATTGTGTCTGCTGCGGAAAAGTTCGGCCTTGTAGTAGGCGCGTCCAGTGGCAAGAGAGACAAAATGTCCGGCTTCCAAAAGTTTCTGAATGGCTTTTTCGGCAGAGGGCACTATCTGATTTGTGGCAAAATCAGTCAATGTGCCGTCTATGTCGAAGAAGAAATATTTTTTCTCCATATGATTGTCCTCCGTAATTCTTGTTAATCTTTCCCGAGAATAAATTTGGAAATAGCTTCTGCCACGCCTCCGTGATTGTTGTCTGCAGAGGTAATGTAGTCGGCAGCGGCTTTCACATCCTCCGTGGCATTTTTCATAGCCACACCTACATGGGCTGTCTCAATCATTTGAATGTCATTCATGGCATCCCCTGTGGCTACTGTGTTTTCCAGCGGAATCTGCAAAAGGGAGCATAGTCTTTGAACAGCGGAGCCTTTGTTAATTCCTTTGGGAACGATTTCCAGGAAATAGGGACTGGAATAAAAAACATCAATAAAAGCGCCGATTTCCTGCTCCAAAGCATGACGCAGCTCTTCCAAAGCAGCGGGGCGTTCCCAACTTGAGGCAAACGCTTTGGAGGGCTCAAGGGTGAGGGTGGAAAAAACATCCGGCACAACCTGATACTCACAATCCATTTCCTGACAGTAGCGTTGGATTTCCTCATCCTCTCTGTGACAGTATACATAAGTATTGTCATAGGTTTGAATGTGAATATGCATGGAGTCCGCAATCTGAAAAGCTTTTCTCAAAATATCAAAAGAAATGCCGTTTCGGTAAAGGGTTTTTTCCCGAAAAACATCGTAGATTTCTCCGCCGTTGTAACAGATTAAATAGCAGCCTTCAAAGGTGAGATTCAAATGTTCCGCCTGCCTGCGGACGCTGGGCAGGGAACGGCCGGAAGTCAGCACAATCTTGTGCCCCTGGGCCAGCAGTTTTTGAATCGCCTCTTTGTTCTCCTGACAGACTGTCTTTTCTGAAGTCAGCAGAGTGTCGTCTAAATCCGTAAATAGTATTTTAGCCATTTGCACCTCCTGAATGTATGGTGTTGAACTGTCTGTATCAAATCTCATAACTTCTGTGATATCAGCGAAAAGTATCTCATATTTATCATATACAGAATCAAAGGAATTGAAAAGTAGAAAAAATTTTTCTCTATTGTAAAAAATGGATTTCGTAGATAGAATATTCGCAAAATTAACAATAAAAACAATATTTAAGCAAAAACCAGAAAATATTACATAATTTTTCTGAAAAATTACACGTGTAAAATAAAAAATAGAGAGGAGATGGTTTCGTGGGGCTTGCTGACTTAACCATGAATGAATTGATTACCGTAGATTACGACTGTGGATGCGGACGCCGCCATCATATGGCTGTCGACCACCTGGCGGTGGGAAAAGGAGCCGTTTGCAGGCTGCCAGAGTTTTTGAGGGAGCAGAAAATGAAAGACGGCT
>JAAWLS010000003.1 GCA_022798035.1 Lachnospiraceae bacterium
AAAATGTTCTTTTATATAAGGAAATGAATCATTCTTTGATAAACACAATTCGCAATGTACACACTTCGATGAAACTGAATAAGCGCTTTAGAATCCCTTTTCAAGGGATATGGAAACATACTTATTTTGAAGAGAAAAAGCTGTCAGAGGATGATGAATGTGTTTTCCTTTTTGAAGAAGGAAATAAGCAGTCTTATGATGCCGATTACCTCATGTATATAAGAAGAAAATATAGGAAGGCCATTTTAATTTTTTTATATTGGAATCCAGCTGAATATATTGACAAAAGATATGTCAGCTATGTGAATCAACATTTTGACTATGTAATTTCCTTTGACCCAGAGGATTGTAAGAAACATGATTGGATACATTATAGTGGAATTTACAGCAAACCTGAGGGAATGATGAATCATGATAGTCCGGAATATGATGTGTTTTTTGCAGGCCACAATAAAGGAAGGCTGGAACTGCTGCGAAATATTTATGCTATTTTGAAAAATGCGGGACTAAAATGTGATTTTTATATTTCAGAAGTGGAAGACTGCTCTGACGATGGCATTCATTACAATGAGTATCTTCCATATTCGGAGTTACTGGAGCACATTAAAAATAGCAAGGCGATTTTAGAAGTGCTTCAAGATTGTCAGCACGGAAGTACTTTGAGACTGATGGAAGCAATGGTGTATGAAAGAGTACTCATAACAAATAATACAAATGTATTTTCAGAAAGGTATTTTTCAGAAGAACAGTTTTATGTTTTTAAGGGAATAGAGAGCATTGATGTGGAAAAGATAAAAAATAAATGCGATAACGTTGGAAATTTTTCGTATAATAACTTGTTATCACCAAAGAAGTTTCTTGCTTTCCTAGAAGAGTTGTATGAAAATTTTCCGGTGAACGTTTCATAACATCAATCGGCCGTTCACTTGTTGACAAAAAGAACAGTTTTACCAAGGAACACCGAAACATAAAAATTGATGGGAAGGGTTCCGAAGTCAGATTAAAAATGGTGACATTTTTCTCTTCTATATTGGTCTGCTCTGCCGAGAGGGGAGCGGACAAAATGTTTTCTTCATGAAACCAATAGTTCGTCAAAACAATCATATTTTTTTACAAGTAATAACTGCTTTTTGATAAGTTCAGCTTCCACAATAATCGCGGCAATGAGTAATTAGCCTCCAGGGCATCGCTTATCCTGTCTTTTCTCCCGCTGCTAAGCTGAGAGCTGTCTGAACGATGCCGGGGCTTTTAATACGTTAATGTTTCCTTAAGGATATTTCCTCCAGATATCGTTCCGCAATATATTCTGCTGCTTCTGCCCAAAGTGCATTTTCCGTATTCTGCAATGTTTTATAAGTTTCTGATTTATAAAACTGAATAGCTGCCTCTTCAAATTCAATTTCAAATTTTTGCTGAAGCAGTTTTACCACTGCTTTAATTTGAATACACATATTCATAGTAATATCTTTACCATTGAAAGTATAAACTGCGTTATTCATATATGTTTCTCCTAATAAATCTCAAATATTTTAATGACTTTTTTGTGTGGAATGATATCTGGTTGTTTGCCTTGCTGTATTTTAGCCGAGCAACGGCCTCTTCATCTGTCAAAATATCTGCAATATACAATTGTATGGTTTCCATGGTTCTATCGTCTGCAACTGGGCCGATTACAATGTCATAATCATGCTGCAATCCGCCTTTGATTCTGTTTTCTTTGATAAATTTCAGCCAATCTTTGCTTAAAGAATCGAAACGTTTTACTTTTAAAGAAGTATTTTCCGTAAAAAGATATTCATACACAAAATACGGCTTCTTTTTTTCACGGAGTGAAAGCCGATAAGCCCATTCTTTGGATTGTGATTTCAATATAGTTGTGTAAAATCCTTTTCCAAAATCTCTGCGGTTGTGAGATTTGGATAAATCTATTTTGTCAAAATCATGACAACTGCCGTGATATACCACTAATTCTCTTGAGTTTTCTTCAACTATTCGTTCTATATACTCCATTACTTCTTCAAAATCCACCTGATGCAGATATTCGTGCTGTATTAATATTTTTTCAAATACTTGGTACTTGTGGAATAAATCGACGACATCACTGCCGGACAATTCGTGGCGTTTTGCATATACTTCGATCGCTTCAATGGAAAGTATTTCAACGTCGGACTGTGCACTCATAAGTTTCTCCTTTTCAAATACTATATGGCAAAATAGCTGTCCTGTTATTAAAAATATAACATTTATATCACAAAATCAACACTATTGATGCGATTTTATAAATTATCGGCATAAAATGTTTTTTATTCCCGCAAGCAATGAGGAAAATAGCCATGTTTGCATGGATATTTGACGAATACCGCGAGAGTCAAATATGGAAGCAGTGAGATGTCTTTTTACTGCGGAAAAGATTTGCAGGAGAAAAGAGGCATACTTATTTTTCAGCTAGTTGGCAGTATGATGTCGGTTGGCTTGCGCCGACTTGTGCTTCATTGTTCTGCCGGAAAAGAGAAATGAATGTTTACATCAAATGAGGAATACACCCCCTTCCCTTCCAAACTCTGGCTCTCTTCCCCCACCATGCATGGCCCGGAACTTGCCTGCATGCAGCAGGCTTATGAGAGCAACTGGATGTCTACCATAGGGAAAAATATCAATGAAATTGAACGCCTGATTTGTGAAAGAGTGGGCTGCCGCCATGGCATCGCTCTTTCCTCTGGCACCGCCGCCCTGCATATGTCAGTAAAGCTGGCAGGGGAGCGGCTCTTTGGAAAGCCCTGGCCGGGGCATGGGGCCCTGGAAGGCAGGAAAGTGTTCTGCTCTGACCTGACTTTTGCAGCCACGGTAAATCCAGTAGTGTATGAAGGAGGCGTTCCTGTATTCATTGATACGGAAAGAGACACCTGGAACATGGACCCTCTGGCTCTGGAACAGGCTTTTGCCCTCTATCCGGAGACGCGGCTTGTAGTGCTGGCCCACCTGTACGGGGTGCCGGGAAAGATAGATGAGATAAAGGAAGTCTGTGAAAGCCATGGGGCAGTCCTGATTGAGGACGCGGCGGAATCCCTGGGGGCTTCCTACAAGGGGAGGCAGACAGGGACGTTTGGGGACTACAGCTGCATCAGCTTTAACGGGAATAAGATTATCACCGGCTCTTCGGGCGGAATGCTGCTTACAGAGGATGGGGAGGGTGCGGAGAAAGTGCGCAGATGGTCCACCCAGGCAAGGGAGAATGCCCCCTGGTATCAGCATGAGGAAGTGGGGTACAACTACCGGATGAGCAACGTGATAGCGGGAGTGGTGCGGGGACAGTTTCCGTATCTGGAGGAGCACATAAGCCGGAAGAAGGAAATCTATGAGAGGTACAAAGAAGGGCTGAAAAGGCTTCCCATAGAGATGAATCCCTATGATGAGAAGAACAGCGAGCCGAATTTCTGGCTGAGCTGCCTTATGGTGAAAGAGGAAGGGCTGAGCCGCCAGGAGCGTGGAGCAAGGGAAGCCTGGTATGAGAGGGAGAGAGGAAAGAGCTGCCCGACGGAAATCTTAGAGGCCCTTGACAGCATAAATGCAGAAGGGCGGCCCATCTGGAAGCCGCTGCACTTACAGCCCATGTATCGGATGCATCCGTTTATTACCAGATACGGGAGGGGAAGGGCAGTGGCCAATGCCTGTCAGGCAGAAGGAACAGAAGAGACGGACAGCAGGCTGAGGGACAAGGGAGCGGACATCTTTGAAAGAGGTCTTTGCCTGCCCAGCGACATCAAGATGACAAAAGAGCAGCAGGAGAAAGTGATTGAGGTTGTGAGGGCTTGTTTTGAGTGAGAAGAAATCTAATTGTCAAAAAAAGTATTTTGAGCAGCAGGAAATATGAGTCTGACATAGAGGTTATGAATGCAGCGTAAAATTGGTTTTTATGAAAAATATGTGAAACGGGCAATGGATATCATTTGCTTTTTGATAGCCGTCATTTGTTTTTCCTGGTTGATAGCCGCCATTGCTGTCTTGGTTAAGGTGAAATTAGGTTCGCCGGTAATATTTACACAGCCGAGGCCGGGACGTATTGACCCAAAGACGGGTCAGGAAAAAATATTTTATTTGTATAAATTCAGAACCATGACAGAGGAACGGGATAAGAACGGCAATTTACTGCCGGATGAAATCAGACTGACAAAGTTTGGGAAAGCTTTGAGAGCTACCAGTTTGGATGAACTGCCGGAAATAGTCAATATTCTGCGTGGAGAGCTTTCTCTGGTGGGACCAAGGCCTCAGCTGGTGAGAGACATGGTATTTATGACGCCGGAACAGAGGATGCGTCACACGGCAAGGCCAGGATTGTCTGGACTGGCTCAGGTGAGCGGCCGTAATGCTATCTCATGGGAAAATAAACTAGAGATTGATTTGAAGTATGTTCGAAATGTTACCTTCTGGGGTGACATAAAAATTATAGCTCAAACGGTGATAAAAGCTTTTATCAAACGAGAGGGAATTACAGAGAACAATATGGCAACTGCAGAAGATTTTGGAGATTATCTGCTCCGAAAAGGAGATATTAAACAGGAATACTATGAGGAAAAACAAAGAGAGGCGAGGCAGCTGCTGGAAGCGTAGAAAAATAAATTGGAAATATTAAATCCTGCCGCCATACCAACAACAGTATTTTCTGAGAGAAGAAACGTATAAATTGAGGTTCAGGGCCATACCGGAACTAAATTAGGAAAGCAAGGAAGAAAGATGCAGAATCTGGTTTCAATTATTATGCCTTCATATAACACAGCAGAATATATTGCTTCCTCTATTGAAAGTGTCCAGGCACAGACTTATCCAAATTGGGAATTGATTATTATGGATGACTGTTCTACGGACCATACGGAGGAAGTTCTGCAGAAATATCTGTCAGATAAGAGAATCCATTATTTTAGAAATAAAAGAAATTCCGGAGCGGCAGTGTCCAGAAACAGGGCATTGCGGAAAGCACAGGGAAGATGGATTGCATTTTTAGACAGTGATGATTTGTGGCATCCGGAGAAACTAGAGCGGCAGATTGCATTTATGGTGAAAAAGCCATGCTCATTTTCTTATACAAAATATGAAGAAATAGATGAAAAAGGGAATGCTCTTGGGATTGTGGTAAGCGGACCAAAACGAATTACAAAAAAAGGAATGTACCGCTACTGCTGGCCAGGGTGTCTTACAGTAATGTATGACCAAAACGAAATTGGAAAGATTCAGATTGCTGATATCAAGAAAAATAATGATTATGCAATGTGGTTGAAGGTCTGCAAGAAGGCTGACTGCTGTCTCTATCCAGCAGTTATGGCAAAATACCGGAAAAGAAGCGGGAGTATCAGCAATCACAGTTACGGCAGATTAATAAAATGGCATTACAAATTATTCCGGGAGGCAGAAGAGAGAAATATTCTGCCTGCTGTTTGGAGCACCTGTAGGAATATGATATTTGGTGCAGTCAAAAAGATTAGATTTCATAAAAAAATAAAGGAATAAAATCATATGATAGGTATCGTATTCAGCAATGATTTGAACACCTGCCCTTATATTGATAAATATTTGGATGTATTCCATCGAATGGGAACGGCATATGAAGTGATTCTTTGGAACAGAGAAGGCAGGACAAAAACATATCCCTCAAATTACAGAGTGTATGATGTATCGGCGGATATCTATGTGCCAAAGTGGAAAAAAATAGGCGGCTTCTATGGCTTCCGAAAATTTTTGAGAAGAACCATAAAAGAGAATTCATACGATAAATTGATATTTCTGACCACATTTTCTGCCTTAATGTGCTATGGACTTACCCGGAATCAGTACAGAGGGAAATATATCTTTGATTTCCGAGATTTGAGTTTTGAACAAAATAGATGTTATCGAAAACTGGTAAAGAATGTGATGGAGAATTCCTATTTTACTTGTATGTCTTCTCCGGGATTTGCAGGTGTGTTTCAGATAAAAAATTATGTCATGGCTCATAATTTCAGATATAAGGATATAGAAAAGAAAGATGAAATTACAGCCGCGGGAGAAAAATTAAAAGAAAAGATAACACTGCTTCACATTGGAATTACCCGGGGAGAGGCATATAACAAACGACTTGCAGATGTTTTTGGAAATGATGAACGTTTTGAGGTGTATATTGTCGGAAGCGGAAATGATACGGCTGATTTTCAGAATTATATTGAGAAATACGATAATATCACGGTTAAAGGAACTTATGACAATGAAGAAAAAGTAAAATTGATTGCAAAGGCGGATATGCTGCTGTACTACTATCCCTGCGATTTTAACTGCAACAGAGCCTTAGCTAATAAATATTATGATGGACTGATTTACAAAAAGCCCTTGATTGGAAATAAAAATACATATTCCGGGAGAAGGCTTCAGAAAAAGGGATTGGGAATCTCTCTTGACCTTACTTCAGAATCTTTTGCAGATGAGGTATCTGCTTACTATAAAGATATTAATTTGGATTTGTATGAGAAAAATGTGCAGAAAGAGCTGAAGTCTGTAATCTCAGAAGATGAAATTTATATCAAGAAAATCGAGGAATTTGCAATTGAAAAGAACTGTTGATTCGAAGGAACATTTAGAAAAAATTACGAAAATATTTACAATTTGTGTGCTCCTATTTCCCATTCTGACGATTTATGCGACGCCGATTCCTCAGATTTCTTTTGGGGAAATTGTATTGTTTTCTCTAATGCTCGTAATGAGTGCTGATATGGCATGCCGCAGGAGAAGCATAAAATGGAATCCCTTTTGGTGCTATTTGTTCTATGCGCTGTGCATATCCATTGCAGCCAGCATTATTTTGCTTCTTGTAAGGGCAGATTTTTCCTATACAGATATGATGCAGAGAGTTCTGCGGGATGGATTCTATTTTGCAATCGTGCTGGTGTTTGGGGCCTGGTATTTTGACTTTGACTATGGGAAAAAAATAATCCGTTTGATTTCTATTGTTTTTGGATTATTTATGATACTGCAGGTAGCGGCATATGCAGCGGTGCATGTTTATGTGCCAGGCGTGATTCCGCAGCTGGAAACCACTATCTCAGGAGGATTTACCGGAGCGGAACTAACGGAAAGGTTTGCATTAACGGCGAGCGTTGATGGATATGCAAGAGCATCAGGTTTTTTTTCAGAGCCAGCAGTGGCTGCCCATTTTATGACAGTTGCTTTGCTTTTGGAATTGTTTCCGGAAAATCAGAAAGTGAATTATAAACTGGCGGGATTTTATTCCACGGCAATGCTGCTTACTTTTTCTGTCAACGCTTACGTTGCTATTTTAGGCTGTTGGGGTCTGTGGGCAGTGTACAGTGACAAATACCGGAAAAATGATGTTATTCGGATTGTATTTTTTGCTTTTGCATTTTGCGTGATAGCTGTGTTTGCCATGAGAAGCAATGCAATTGCAGGCGTGGTAAATCGTCTGATTGAATTGAAAAATGGAGGGAGAACAGAGGGTTCTTCCGTCATCCGCGTTGTGCGGGGGATGGCTTTCTACCTGAAAATGCCGCTGTTTTGTCAGCTGTTTGGGAGCGGATTTGGAAACTTTATACAGTTTAGAGAGATTTTTGCTATAACAACTGTATATGAGACCGCCGACGAATATATGAACACCAATGCATATATTTTAGTTTCATCAGGTGCGGTGGGATTGCTTCTGTTTATAGGTTCCCTGTTAAGGAATACAAAGGGAAAAATTGTTTTTGCCAGAATGCTGCTAATTTTACTTTTTATATTTGGATTGTCAAGCAGCATATACAGTTCCGCACAGTTTGTAATTATGCTGTTGTTTATCATGTATGCACCGCCAGAAAAAGGAAGAATATATGAAAATTAAAATTATAACACTACACAGCATCTATAATCCAGGTTCTGTTTTTCAGGCTTTCAGCCTGCAGGAGTTTCTCAGGGGAAACCATTATAACGCCAGCATTATAGACTACCGCCCGATTTACAGCAGAATCGGAAAAAACAAAATAAAAGGTATCTTGCGGAAAATCTTATGCTTCCGCAATGAAAAACGGTTGAAAGAGAAATATGAATCCTTTATCCAGGAAAAAATGATTCTCACCAACCGCTGTTATCAGACATATGGTGATTTGGAAAAAAGGGCGCCGAAAGCAGACGTGTATCTTGCAGGCAGCGACCAGTTGTGGAACATGGATTACGACTGCGGCCGGGACAATGCATATTATCTGGGATTTGTGAGACAAGGTGCAAAGATTTCATATGCTACCAGCATTGGTAAAAAAGAGGTTCCCAAGACGGAAATGGATGCTGTGGCCTCCAAAATCCGTGATTTTCATATGGTGTCGGTAAGAGAAAAAAGCAGCAGTGAAATCTTAAGCCGAAGGCTGCACCGAGAGGTCTCCTGGGTCTGCGACCCAGTCTTTCTGCTTCCGGCCAGGGTGTATGAAGACATGTCGCGCCGAATAAGGAAAGAAAAGTATATCGTAATTTATCTATCTGCGGGAAGTGAACTGTTGTATGAAATTGTAAAAGATATCAAAGCTAGAACAGGTTACAGAGTTATTCTAATGGGAGGAAATGTGACTCGGTGTGAATGCGAAGAACATATCAAAGATTTGGGCCCCTATGATTTTCTCTCTCTGATTCGACATGCCGAGATTGTAATTTCAAGCTCTTTCCATGCCACTGCGTTTTCCCATATTTTTCATCGAAAGTTCGGTGTAATTCTTCCGGAAAAAAACGGGGAGCGCATTGAGAGCCTGTTAAATTTGAGCGCGCTTGGCAGCCATATCATCTGTAAAAAAGAGGATATCCCGATAGTTTACGAGGAGATTGATTATGAATTGGTGGATGAAAAGTTAGGAGTATTCATTGAGAATTCTAAAAGAAAGCTGATTCATACGTTGGAAGAGCTGCAAAAGAGCCAAGGGGCTGTTTGACAGATTTTAAGACAGGGAAAGGACAGACTGTATGTATGGAGAGAGATAACATTTCGTCAATTGTAGAGCAAGATAAATGCTGCGGCTGCAGTGCATGTATTCAAATATGTCCCTGGAAAGCCTTGTCTTACGGGGAGGATTCTTATGGTTTTGTGATTCCTGAACTAGATTTCGAAAAATGTGTGATGTGTGGTGCATGCATTCAGATATGTCCTTCTGTGACCAGAAATAAAAAGGAGGTTCGAAAAGCTTACGGGGCAATGGCAGTGAATGAAGAAATGCGGAAAAAAGGCTCTTCCGGAGGAATTTTTGGTGTGCTTGCAGATTATGTTCTGAGGAAAGACGGAGTGGTTTATGGATGTACCATGGATAAGAAATTTCAGGTGAGACATGTTCGGATTACAGACAGCTCGGAGCTTTCGAGAATCATGAAATCCAAATATGTCCAGAGTGATATGAAAAATATCTATTTGCAAATTAAAAGTGATTTGCAGGAAGGAAAAAAGGTGATGTTTGCAGGTACGCCCTGTCAGGTGTCTGCAGTGGATAACTTTATTGTAGAAAAGGAAAATCTGATTACTGTAGATGTGGTGTGTCATGGCATACCATCACAGCGTTTCTTTGACAGTTATCTGGCGGATTTGTCAAAAAAAATAGGTGAGATAACATCCTACACTTTTCGCGCCAAACGTTCAGCTGATAACGGTATGAACTGGTTCTTTTCCTACGTTTCCAAGAAAAAGAGAAAAAGAGTCTTCCGCAATTGGCCGGAGGATACCTTCAATTATTTATATATGAAATCCTATATTTACAGGGAGAGCTGTTATCAGTGCAACTATGCAGAGGAATCACGGGCCGGCGATATTACATTGTGTGATTATTGGAGCTGGGAAAGATATCACAGGGAATTTTCTCAGGGAAATACAGTATCAGCCATACTTGTGAACAGTTCTAAAGGAGAATATCTCATAGAAGCGGTTAGGGAGAAATTGCAGCGGGTACCGGCTAAAATGGAAAATATAAAGCGCCACAACAGTTGTCTGATAAGGCCTTCAGAAAGACCAAAAGAGAGAGATACTATTTTTGAATTTTGGAAAGAGAATGGGTTTGAGGAACTTGACAGGGAATACAGAAAAAGAAATAAAAATGCAATTCGAAAATACGCTCTTATGAGAAAAATTCCTCAGAGGTTGATGAACGTGTTTGTGTTTTTGAGACTGAAAATAAAAGGCTAGGATGTGAATATTAAAAACAGCTGGAATGGAGAACTGCCATGAAAAATGTAATTTTAACCATAGACACGGAAGGTCCCAGAGGTTCTGACCCAGTCCTGTACCAAATATGGGGAAAGACAGGAGAAAATGCATATTACGGTATTCCGAAAATCATAGAGATTTGTGACAGATACGGTGTGAAAGGTCTGTTTTTTGTGGACATACCGGAAATCTGGGATTTTGGGTATGAAAAAATCCGGGATGTCATTTTGTACATTCGGCAGAAAGGGCATGATGTGGGAGTTCATGTACACCCCCACCATATGCCGGGAGCGACAAGGCATTTTTTGTTTGATTACACAAGAGAAGAGCAGAGAGAAATCATTGAAAAATGCACAAAGAAGTATGTTGAGATAACAGGGGAATATCCCAAATCCTTCCGGGCAGGAAAGTATGGAGCCAACAGAGATACTCTGGATATTATCCATGAACTGGGATATCAATATGATTTTTCAGAATTTTATTCTCAGAAATGGTGCGGCATCTCTCCGGAAATTGCCTATGTGCTGCCTCAAAGATACAAGTCTTTGATTGAGTTTCCCGTTACGATTTTTCGCAGTTTTAAATTGGGGAAGATTTATCAAAGGTACGACAAACTGGAGGTAACAAACCATGTAAGGGAAATGAAATATATTTTAGATTTGTATGGGGATTCTCCCAATCAGGAAGTGATTATACTGTTTCTGCACAGTTTTTCTTTGATTCATTTTCTGGAAACACCGGATGCACCTGCTGTAAATGAGAGAAATCAAAAGCGGTTTGAGGAAATTATAAGATATATTTTTGAATCTGAGAAATTTCGCTTTATTACAGAGAAAGATTTGGCAGAAAGCGTTGTGCCAAAGACAGATGATGAGACAAACATTATAAGGACAAAAGGCTTTTTTAGACAATGGTTTTATTTTCTGTACAGAGCTTATGAGATAAGAAAGACAAACAAAAAAGCGGAGTTGTTACTGATTATGGCAATATTGGCCGTCATCGCTTTTTTTGCCGGTTTGGCGGTAATTGTCAAATGCCTTTTGGGAGGATGAATATGAATTGTTGTACAAGCTATCAGGAATTGCCTGCTGAAATCAAAGAAAAATTAATGGATGCAAATTTATTTTATACGGAAGTTTATGAGAAGAATACCCGAATGCGGGGACAGGAAATGTACTATGTATGGTCCGAGGATATGATTCTGGCCGCCCGGGTGAAAAAACAATTTTTCCTGAAGGCGGCAGTGCTGGAGAGTGAGCCTTACGTCTGGGAACAGGGAAAAGACATCAAAATTTTTCTGAATAAGGCGATGGAGGTGCTGAAAAAGTATGGAGTGCAGTGGACAGTATGTGCCACAACTGCCCGTTTTTCAGATTATCCGTCGGGGAGCAGAACGGCTCCTTGCGGAAATCACATTATAGATTTGACTTTAACAGAGGAGGAACTCTGGAAAAATGTTCATAGCAAACACAGAAACAGTATACGCAGAGGAGAAAAATCCGGACTGGAGCTGAAAGTCGGAGGGAAGGAGCTCTTAGAAGAGTATGTTCTGATTGCCAATGAAACATATGAAAGAAGTGGAATTCCAGGAAGTGATATTTCTTACTACTATGGATTGATAAATGAGTTGGAGGACAATGCAGTTATTTTTCTGAATTATAAAGAGGGAGAGGTCCAGGCTGGAGGAATGTTTTACTACAATCAGGCTATGGCTTACTATCTGCACGGAGCTTCTGTAAGAAGGCCGGAGCCAGGAGCTGCCAATTATCTGCTGTGGAAAGCTGTGATGTACTTTAAAGAAAAAGAAGTTCAGAGATTCAGCTTTGTGGGATATCACTTTGAGCCGGAGCCTGGGAGCAAGTTGGAGGGAATTCAGCGCTTTAAAGAGAGGTTCGGCGGAACGCTTGAGAAGAGCTATAATTTCCGGTATGAGCAGAGTTCTGCCGCCTATAGGATGTATTGTCTGGCTATGCAGTTGAAGTCCAGAAAACCTTTTGAAAGATACAAAGATGCTATTGACAGGCAGGCGGACAAATATCCGGAATTGAACGGAGGGAATGAAGGTGAAGATTGCAGCAGTGTCAATGACGTACAATGATGGTTACAAGCTGAAAGAGTGGAAAGAACATTATCAGACATACAAAGAGCAAATCGACATTTTTGTCATTGTGGACAATGGATCAAAGCAAAAATATTTAAGGGAGTTGAAAAAGGCTTTTCCGAAAGCTGTAATTATAGAGCGAAAAACAAATGGAGGATGTACTGCCGCCTATAACGATGGGATTAGATATGTGTTAAAGCATACGGACGCTAAGGCTATTGCCATTGTAGGAAATGATATTAAGGTGACGGAAAATTGTCTGCCTGCCATGTATGAATATCTGTTTCAGGATGAAAAGCTGGGGATTGTCTCGACAGCAGTCTTAAATATTGATTCGGATGTGATTGATAATTATGGCCACAAAGTAAAGAACTTTAAGGCTTTATGCTGTAATCAGGGCGAGTCAATCAAAAATGTCAGGCCTATGCAGAAATACACGGAACTTGTTTCAGGGGGCTTTACGATGGCAAAGCGGGAGTTTTATGTCAAAGCAGGGCTCCAGGACGAGGCGTTGTTTATGTACTGTGATGAAATAGACACGATGTTTAAGGCTAAAATGCATGGCTACAAACTTGGAGTCATTGCAGATGAGTACGCTTGGCACTGGCATATCAATTCTCCTGCAACTGGCAGACGTTCTTCTGCAAGCAGGTACTTAATCAGCAGGAATCGTGTGTATCTGGCAAAAAAGTATATGGGATTTTTTACGGTATTTCGGCAGGTATTTCGGGGAGCGATAATTAGTCCGGCGGCCTTTTTACTGAGATTTATAAGAGAAAGAGACAGATGTAATTTAAAAGATGCAAAGTACAGCGCGATAGGTGCAGTTCATGGAGTGATTGGAAAAATGTATACGAATAGATATACAAGATTTTGATGACAGTTTACCAGTATTCAAATGAGAATGATATAAACTGGACGGCTGTGAGAGGGAGAAAAATGCGCAATTGTTTTTATGAAACGATACCAAAAGAAGAAAGTAGTATAAAAGAGATTGAGAAAAAATTTAAGAAAAGGCTGCAGTATGCATCCATGGGAAGATTTGGAATTTACCATATTCTGCGGGCATTAAAAGAGAGTGGATTCATCAGCAATGGTGTTATGATGCCCGTCTATGCATGCGATTCCATAGATTTTGCCGTTAGGAAAGCCGGATTTCGGCCTGTCTGCTATGATATTTGCGGAGAGGATTTAAATGGTGATTTGGAATCCATAAAAAAGACTGCCGCAGACAGTGGGAGCAAGATACTTCTGCTGCCAAGCCTATATGGAAATCCGGCTGATTTGGCGGAGGCAGAAAATTTCTGTAAAAAGGCAGGCGTTTTTATGATTGACGATGGAGCCCAGTCTTTCGGGGCCTGCCTGGACGGAAAGATGGTAGGTACTTTTGGGGACAGCGGATTGTTTTCTTTTTCGGCAGGCAAACCTACTTTTGGGCATATGGGCTGCTACTTCTGGACGAATCTGCCCTGTCATTTTTCGAGAACTCATCATTGGTTTTACCATAGGCTGACTTATTTCAACTATTTTTTCAATAGGTACGGTGATTATAACAGTCGAAAGCTCTACCGGGTAAAACTGTTGAATTATTTGTGTATTTTGATGTTCAAAATTTTGGATATTGCAGATGATGATATCTGCGGATTTGAAGAAGGTCTTCTGGCAAAGATTGGAGCCGGAAATATCGGGGGGGGGGATTTGCAGAAAGAGAGAATTGTGGTGATGAAAAGTGCGGAAAGAATTCTTCAAAATTCTGGATTCCGGCTGGTTAAAGCGCAGCGGGGAATCTCCAATAACAATAAACTGGTACTGATTGCCGAGACAGAGAAGGCCGCAGAAGAATTTATGGCATTTATGAAAAAGTGTGATTTGCATTGCGCATATGGGTATCAGCTTCTGGATAATTCCCCAGAGAAATATCCGATTGCGGATTCTCTGTACAAAAAAGTGATTGAGATACCTATTGTGGCAGACAGTGGGAGAAATAAGGTTACATTAGGTACGATAAAGAGGCATGTACACGGCAGTATAGCATGAAATTTTAATAATCCGGCAGTCTGAAACTGCTTGAATTATTAAATATAAACAGGAGGTGAAGTAAGATGATTCCTTTGGTAAAACCTTATATTGCACCAAGAGAGCAGATGATGCCTGCAGTGGAAAAAATTCTTTACAGCGGTTACATAGCAGAGGGGCAGGAGGTCTATGATTTTGAAGATGAATTAAAGCAGTTTGTGGGAAATAACAAACTGCTGGCTCTGCAGTCAGGAACGGCAGCGCTGCATATCGCCCTCTCTCTGCTGGAGATAGGGGCAGGGGACGAGGTTATCAGCACGGCCATGACGGCGGAGCCTACTAATACGACCATTGCATTGACTGGGGCCAAGATTGTTTGGGGAGATGTGGACGAGAGGACAGGACTTATGGATGCCGCATCGGTGGAGCATAAAATCACGGAGCGGACGAAAGCCATTGTAGTGGTTCACTATGCAGGCATGGTTTGTGATATGGATGCATTCAACAGGATTTCTACAAAGTATCAAATTCCCATTATTGAGGACGCAGCCCATAGTTTTGGGAGCAGATACGATGGGAAAGTGATTGGTTCCAATTCCAGGTTTACCTGCTATTCTTTTCAGGCAATCAAACAGATGACTACCGTGGATGGAGGCGCAATTGCTTTTATCCGGGAAGAAGATGTGGAACCGGCCAGAAAGCTTCGGTGGTTTGGATTGGATAAAAAAGTGTCGAGGCTTAACAATGATATTACGAGAGCGGGCTACAAATACGGAATGAATAATGTGACAGCTGCCATAGGAAGAGTTCAGCTTCAAAGCATTCCTTCTGTTTTGAACCGTTATATAGAAAATGGAAAATACTTTGACCAGGTTTTGAAAGACGTGCCAGGAGTGACATTAATCCCCTATTACGAAAATACAGAGCCCTCCTACTGGCTGTACACAATGAAAGTGGAGCACAGAAAGGATTTTATACGAAGGATGGAAGATGCAGGAATTACAGCATCTACACTGCACCACAGGAGCGATACCCACAGTGTTTTTGCAGAATCAAAATGCGAACTGCCGGGACTTGATAAATTTTATCGCGAATTTGTCCATATTCCCTGCGGCTGGTGGGTCAGTGACGAGGACAGAGAAAAAATTGCAGAGGCTATAAAAAAGGGCTGGTAGAGATGCAGACTGTAAGAAAAAACAATGGCATACAGATATTGAGAGGTATCTTGTTCTTTGGAATTACGGCCTTTCACTTTGGGCTGCCAGGCTCCCAAATTTTATGGGGGGGGGTAGAAACATTTTTTACATTGAGTTCTTTTTTTCTGACAAAAAAACTCCTAAAAATTCAGCCGGCTCAGATTTCCATTGGAAGAGAGATGATTCACAGAGTGGCCAGACTGTATCCGGTATATTTTTTTGTTCTGCTGAGTTCTCTTTGGATAGTGTGGCAAGAAAATCATGTCATAGCCGCTAGAGAATTTGCCGCTCATAGTTTGTTTTTACAGAATTATGACTGGATGATAACAGGATATGGTTCTGCGTTTCAGTCATTTACAGCCCATACTTGGACCCTCGGTATTGAAATATGGTTGTTTTTAATATGGGTAATTGCCTTTCACTTTATCAAAAATTTCAAAGGCCGTGCATTGTTTAACGGGAGCATGATTTTCTTGGCTGTTGGATATCGGATTATCACAACTATATTGGTCAGAGACGCCATGATAATTTCTCTTTTTCCTCTGGCTCATGCAGACGCCTTTTCCATAGGTTCTCTGATGGCTCTTAAGGAAGAGTACAGAAGAGAGAGAAATTATACGGGGAAGATATGGATTTTGATGGGGAGTGTACTGCTGGTGATTAGTATCGCAGTCACAGCAAAAGTGCATGGAGTGCCTTTGCATGCAGGGTATGATTTATACAAATCCTCAGAAAATTATCTGAATCACTGGTATACAAGTAATGTCTACTTGTACCTGAGTATCTTGTCAGCAGGAGTAATTTCCTTTTTCCATCGGGTGAGGATACCGGATTGGAAATGTATGAATGTTTTGGTATTGTGCGGAGATTATTCTTACGGTGCATACATGCTCCACTGGCCGATTCGAGTGCTGCTCCTGCGCTCAATGAACAGTAGTTTTGTCACGGCAGCAGCAGTGGGAGCGGTGAGTATTGGCATTTCCTGCTTATTAGAGAAAATTTTTATGCGGCAGGAGAAGAAAAAATTTATTGAATAAAGGACAGGTAGTGTGTTGTGAGCAGCAAAATCAGACAAGTGACCGGCGGATTGATATGGACTTATGCAGAGAGGATGTCGGCCCAGTTTATCACAATTCTTGTGACGATTGTGCTGGCAAGAATCATAGCTCCGGAACAATACGGACTGATTGCCATTGTAAATGTTTTTATCAATATCGCCAACGCTTTTGTAATCAATGGTTTTGGAAATTCCCTGATACAAAAGAAAGATGCAGATGAATTGGACTTTTCGACAGTATTTTATTTCAGCCTTGCATTTTCCGGATGTATTTATCTCATGATTTTTGGAGCAGCCGAAGGAATCGCTGGCTTCTATCGGATGCCTGAGCTGAAACTGGTGATTCGGGTTATGGCAGTGCGGCTGCCGATTGCGGCTGTCAACTCTGTTCAGCAGGCCTATATTTCCAGAAAGCTGGAATTTAAGAAATTCTTTTTTGCCACGCTGGGAGGCACTCTGGTTTCAGCCGTTGTGGGAATTACTATGGCATATCAGGGTTTTGGAATCTGGGCTCTGGTAGCGCAGTATCTTACCAATGTGTGTATTGATACCACCGTTCTGTGGTTTTCCTCTGGTTGGAAACCTCGTTTGATTTATTCCAAAGAACGGATGAAGTCGCTGTTTTCTTATGGATGGAAAATCATGTGTGTCGGTGTTATGACAACACTGTATTCCAATCTGCGCAATCTGATTATCGGCAGAAAATATACCTCCTCAGATTTGGCATTCAGTGAAAAGGGAGAACAGTTTCCCAGTGCAATTGCAGGAAACATCAATTCTTCCATTACGAAAGTGCTGTTTCCGGTTCTCTCTGAAAGTCAGAATGATTTGGAACAATTAAAGAGAATGGTGAGACGCAGTATTAAAGTTGGCTCCTATATATTATTTCCTATTTTATTTGGATTTGCCATGACGGCAGAGCCTTTTGTGAAAATATTTCTGACGGAAAAATGGCTGGGATGCGTGCCTTTTCTTCAAATTATGTGCGTGGTCTATGCGATGCAGCCTTTGCAGGCCTCTTCTCTGCAGTGTATCAAAGCTTTGGGGAAAAGCGGACTGTATTTGAAAATAGATGTCATAAAAAAAATAATTGGAATTGCGGTACTTTTGGTGACGGTTGTTTTTTTCCATGACGTATTAGTTATTGTAGTGGGAGCTCTTGTCATAGAGATTATTTCGATTGTAGTGTTATTTCCGGTCAACAAGAGGCTGATAGGATACGGGTATGGAGAGCAGGTGGCGGATGTGCTTCCTTCTCTGATTTTGACCCTGCTGATGTGCGTGGGAATTTGGATATGTGGGCGTGTTATTCCATTGGCAGGTATGGTATTGCTTCTAACAGAAGTACTGTTGGGAATGGCAGTGTATCTTGGACTGTCCATGATTTTGAAAAATGATAATTTGATTTACATTGTAAAAACGGCAAAGGAAATTGTAAAAAAATAGCGTAGGAAAAATAGAAAATGAAAAAAGTAATGTTGGTCTTTGGGACGAGACCGGAAGCAATAAAAATGTGTCCCTTGGTAAAAGAATTAAAAACCCGGACAAGTATGGAAACCATTGTGTGTGTCACCGGACAGCACAGACAGATGTTAGACCAGGTACTTGAGATATTTTCTGTTATACCGGATTATGATTTAGCGATTATGAGAGAGCGGCAGACATTGTTTGATGTGACAGCAAATATTTTGGAGCGAATCAAGACGGTGTTGGAGGAAGCCAAACCAGATGTTGTGCTGGTTCATGGAGATACCAGTACGACTTTTGTGACAGCTTTAGCTTGTTTTTATCTGCAGATACCGGTGGGGCATGTGGAGGCGGGGCTTCGCACCTATAATATATATTCTCCTTACCCAGAAGAATTTAACAGGCAGGCGGTATCCATTCTCGCGTCATACCATTTTGCACCTACGGTTCTTTCCAAAGAAAATCTTTTAAAAGAGGGAAAGAAAGTGGAGACAATATACGTTACGGGTAATACGGCAATTGACGCATTGAAGACAACGGTAAACGAAAATTACAGAAATGAGAATTTAGAATGGGTTTCAGATTCCAGACTGATTTTGATTACAGCTCACAGGCGTGAAAATCTGGGGGAACCTATGAGGCATATGTTTCGTGCCATCCGCCGTGTAATAGAAGAGCATCCAGATGTCAAGGCTCTTTATCCTATACATATGAATCCTGCAGTACGGGAAAAAGCAAAACAGGAGCTGGCAGGCTGTGAGCGCATTCGTATAATGGAGCCTTTGGATGTATTGGATTTTCATAACTTTTTGAACAAAAGTTATTTGATTCTCACAGATTCCGGGGGTATTCAGGAAGAGGCGCCGTCTCTTGGCAAACCAGTTCTTGTAATGCGTGACACGACAGAGCGGCCGGAAGGAATCGCGGCTGGGACTTTAAGGCTGGCAGGAACAGAGGAAGAGAACATTTATCAGAATTTTTTAGAACTGTTGACGGACAAAAAAATTTATGAGCAGATGAGCAGAGCATCGAATCCTTATGGAGATGGATTTGCCTCGGAAAGAATTGCAGATATTCTGGAAGGAAAGAAACCAAGGCCCATGAAAATTGGTTCAATAAAAAGTGAAAATATAAAGAAAAATTGCAGAGAGGTGAACAGATGATTCCATTGTTTCAGCCCTATATGCCGGATGTTTCCATGGTAAATGAGATTCTCCACTCGGGAGATTTAGCATATGGAGCATACACAAAAGAGTTTGAAAATAAGCTAAAGGACTATTTTAACACCCCGTATCTGCTTGTGACAAACAGTTTTCAGAATGCAGTTTCTGTGGTTATGACTACGCTGGACATAGAGCGGGAAGGAAACGTGATTGCCTCTCCGATGGCATGTCTGGCATCCACCCAGCCTTACTTGTCATACGGGTTAAAAATCAGATGGGCGGATATAGAGCCTGATTCCGGAACCCTGTCTCCTGACTCAGTGAGAAATCAGATTACGGCAGGCACCAAGGCAATTGTACATAATCATTTTTGTGGATATCCCGGCTATATTGATGAGATAAATGCTATAGGTGCAGAATTTGGCATTCCTGTGATAGACGATGGTATCGAATGTTTGGGCTCAGAGTACAAAGGAAATGTAATCGGCAATTGCGGAACGGATGTCACGATATTTTCGCTGACTGCCGTTCGATTTCTGAACTGTATTGATGGCGGAATTATTATTTTTAAAGATAAAAAGTTATATGAAAAGAGTTTGCTGGTTAGAGACTGCGGAATTGACAGGTCCCAGTTTCGGGATGAGATGGGTGAGATAAATCCGGAGTGCGACATCCGTTTCATTGGCTACAGTGCAACGATGAGCAATGTAAATGCTTATGTTGGGCTGAGGCAGCTGGAGCATCTTCCGAAACTGCTGAAAAGACACAGAGTCCAGGCGGAGAAATGGAAAACTTATTTTGAAGGACAGAGTACTTATATTCCGATTTACAGACAGGACTGTCATCCCAATTATTGGGTGTATGGTATTTTGGTCAGTCAAAAAAAAGATGTTATTCAAAAATTTCGGGATATGGGGTATGCCGCGTCTGGCGTGCATATCCGCAATGATATCTATTCTGCTTTTGGCAGACAGACCTATGAGCTGCCTGGAGTGGGTGAATTTTATAAGAGCTTTGTGGCTCTGCCCTGCGGATGGTGGATGAAATGAAAATTAGTGTAGAAATTAAAAAGACGAAAGATTTATTGAAAGAGGAAATAAATTCATTGATTGAGCTGAAACAGCAGCATTGGCCTTATGATGCCGGAAGGCAGATATCATGGCTTCATACCAATATCCGGGAGGATGACTATCACGTGCTAATTTTTCGGGGGGGGGGATTACTGGCCTACTTAAATATTGTCAATGTTGATGTTGAAATCGACAAAATGCATCATGGAATGTTTGGCATAGGAAATGTATGTGTCAACAAGAATCATGGACAAAGAGGCTGGGGCAATATTTTAATGGCAGTGACAAACGCTTTCATTAAGGAAAGAAATACTTGTGCCGTCCTTTTGTGCAGAGAAAAACTTGTTGATTTTTACAAAATGTCTTCTTGGAGTGAATTACAGGCAGAAAAAATTCTGGTCTGCGGGCAGGAATACCATGATAGGGTGATGATGTATGGTTCCCTTAAAAGCATCCGTCCGGTTCAAATCAGATTAATTTCGCTTAACAGGAATTTTTAATTATTTCCAAATGCCTTGTTCTGTGTTTGATACGAAGTTGTGCTGAAAATGCACAGAATGGAGGAAACGATGAATAGAGGCATTTGGGTATCAGAAATTTGTGAGAGGCACCGCCTCACACTAAAAGGGAAAGATGTAAGGATTGATGGATTGGGATTATGCAACAGAGAGTCAGAATATTTGTCTATTCTCTCCTATGTTTCCAAGGAAGAGTATTTTGAGGCGGTGAAAAGCAATGAAGCTGTAAGCTGTTTAGTGGTGTCTGAAAAAGACGCAGATTTGTATGCTTGTGAAGCTGGACGAGAGTTATCTTTTATTATCAGTGAATGTCCGGAGAGTGATTTTTATAAAATCCATGAAGAGCTTTGCAGAAGAGAAAGGTTTTATGAAAAATATGATTTTGCCTCAAGGATTGGAAAGGGATGTAAGATAGCGGAATCAGCAGTTATTGAGGACGGTGTTTTGATTGGAAATCGTGTAGTTATCGGTCCCAATACAGTTGTGAAGGCAGGAAGCATCATTGAGGATGATTCTGTGATTGGCTGTAATTCTACTATAGGTTCTGAGGGATTTCAGCTGATTGCGGATGGGGAGAACGCACCTTTTCACGTGACTCATGTTGGAAGGTGCCATATTGGAAGAGACGTGTATATAGGAGATAATACCTGTATCTGTAACAGTTTGTTTGGCGGTGAGACTTATGTGGCAGATGGAGCTAAGATTGATAATCTCTGTCATATTGCCCACAATTTGTATGTGGGAAAAAATGCAGTAGTGACAGCCCATGTGATAGCTTGCGGTTCTTCCCGTATTGAAGAGGGAGCTTGGATTGGGCCGAATTCTTCGATTCTGAATCGGGTGACAATTGGAAAAGGGGCGAAAGTGGGACTGGGCAGCGTAGTTACAAAAAATGTTGCACCCCATTCTCTGGTTTATGGTGTGCCGGCAAAGACACATGAATAAGAAATGAAAGAATTTTCGTAACTATTCAGAATCTCATGGAAATAGAAAATCAGGTCGTTCAAATTTATTTGAAAAAGTCTGACTTTCTATTTCCATGAGGGGGATAATCCCCTCAGCCGCAGACAAAAGCCCTGTTAAGGGCGTATGAAAGCGTAGCTGGAATGTCTGTGGCGTGGAGTTCTGAATCGTTACGAATTTTCATAAATATTTAGGCTGTTAGGAGGAAAATAATGGCGAATAATACACCGAATTATTTTAATGGAAAGACACTTATGATAACAGGCGGTACCGGTTCTTTTGGAACCACTGTGCTAAAACGCTTTCTTACATCTGACATTGGAGAGATTCGTATCTTTTCCCGAGATGAGAAGAAACAGGATGATTTGAGGCACGAGCTTCAGGCGAAACACCCGGAACATGCTGAAAAGGTGCGCTTTTTTATCGGTGATGTGCGAAATATAGACTCTTTGAGAGGTGCTGCGGACGGTGTGGATTTTATTTTCCATGCGGCAGCATTAAAACAGGTGCCTTCCTGTGAATTTTTCCCATTGGAGGCGGTCCGAACAAATATTATAGGTACGGATAATATGCTGAATGCGGCCATTGATGCGAAAGTGAAAAATGTGGTATGCTTATCCACGGATAAGGCAGCCTATCCCATCAATGCAATGGGTATCTCAAAGGCGATGATGGAGAAAGTAATTCGTGCCAATGCAAGGCGGGCTCAGGAGAAAGGCGGCACGGTTATTTCCTGTACACGTTATGGCAATGTGATGTGCAGCCGCGGCTCTATTATTCCGCTTTTCATAGAGCAGATTAAAAGCGGCAAACCAATTACCATTACTGACCCGGAGATGACAAGGTTCCTGATGAATCTGGATGAAGCAGTGGATTTGGTGATGTTTGCATTTGAACATGCGAAGCCAGGGGATTTGTTTGTACAAAAATCAGACGCTAGTACCATTGGCGTTCTTGGACAAGCCCTGCAGAAATTGTTTGGCAATACAGGTACAAAAATGATAGGTGCCCGCCACGGTGAGAAACTTTACGAAACATTGCTTACCAATGAAGA
>JAAWLS010000004.1 GCA_022798035.1 Lachnospiraceae bacterium
GGCCTGGATTATCTGTATATTTGCGCAGGATGGAACCGGATTCTGCGGGGATTGGATAAGCGCGTGTTCCACAGAAAATTGATTCAGAAATATTTTAAAACAGAGAAAAGGGCTATGCTGCTGGGACTGATTCAGTGTGAAACCCATCGGGGAATCATAGAGCATTATCTGAGAAAATCAATGTAGGATATCTGCTGAATCCAGGGCGCGGCGGCTGCGCCTCAGGAGGCAGAGATGAATATATTGTATATTTCCAGAAATTTATTTCCATATGGGGCGGCCTATGCAAGCCGTGTGACCCATTTTGCAAAAATGCTCCATGATATGGGACATAAGGTGCATATCATTACAGACTACACTATAGATGCAGAGGAAGATGAGAGAGTGGAGCTGGGATTCTGCTCTTATCAGGCATTGTACAGAGGCGGAAGCATCCGCAATACTCTGAATATTGAAAAAAAGCGTCTCGCAACAGTGAGACAGTATCTGGAGCGTGAGAAAACAGATTATATCATAACGAACTCTTTTCCCAATGATTATGTCAAGATGAAGAGGTTAATGGATGAGAAAGGCGTTCCCTATATCATTGAGGTTTGCGAGTGGTTCGACCCAACTGCCTACAAGCTGGGCAGATGGGATATCCGCTACTTTCGGAATCAGAAAGCGTTGAAAAACAGGTATCTCAAAGAGAAAAAGATTATCGCCATCAGCAGATACCTTCAGGATTACTTTACCTCTCATCAGGTGCCCTGCATCCGGGTTCCCGCTATTTTGGATTTGGAAGAGCACAAGTACAGCGCGGCTCCTGGAAACGATAAAGTGAGAATAATGTACGCAGGAAATCCGGGGAAAACAAAGGAACTGCTGGGAGAAATTTTTCAGGCGATAGCATCTTTGAAACGAGAAGATGAAAGATTTGGGGATAAGTTTTGTTTTGACCTTTACGGAGTTAATGAAAAACAGGTGCTGCTCAATCTGGAGAAAGACAGAGGACTTTTAGAATATGTCAGGGACTGCATTCAGATTCAGGGAAAGGTCAGCCAGGAAAACATAAATGAGGTTTACAGACAGCATGATTTCAGTATTTTTATGCGGCCCCACCGCAGGTCTTCGGACGCCGGATTTCCAACGAAACTGGCAGAAAGCCTTGCGGCCGGAACACCGGTTATCGCAAATGCAACGGGAGACATTGACTGTTATATCCAGAGCGGGAGCAACGGTTTTGTGGCGGAAAACGACAGAGAAATTTTGAGAAAACTGCTGAGGGAGCTTGTCTCCATGAAGGAAAAAACATATCAGGATATGCGGCAGAAAGCCAGAGAGACGGCAGAGAACAATTTTGATTACAAAATTTATAAGAGAGAGATGGATGAATTTTTGCAGTAACCAGAGAGAAAGGGAGCAGATGATTAAGATGAAAAAAGTTTCCCCAGAGAAAATAGAAAATAATAGTATTCCCATATTTTCCATGATAATGTTTGCCTTCTTTCCAACTTCATTTCAAAAGGAGATAGGAGGAAATCTGTACATTATTGTTTTGTGGTTGATACTTACTGCGTTTGTATTAACTGTTTTCATCAGGAATGCCGTGGATACTGGAAAATTAAGGTTAGTAATTTTTATTTTATTATATATGTGCGGAGTTTCCATGATACAGATGTACACCAATAAATGGGCCAGGATATCTATTGCTAGAATTGCACCATTGGTTGTTTTGCTGCTCACACTGACTATTGTTGTAAAAAAAATCCCGGATTTTTCTGTAATGGAGCGTTTGACAGATATATTTTCTGCCACATGTATTATATGGAATGTTGGAATATTGCTTCAATTTTCTCCGGTGGTAGATTTTACGAAAAATTTTTATTCGCAGTATTATGACAGGGCTTTGCATTATTCTATGCTTTACAAAAAACCGGTTATGGGATTTGGAGTTCATACCTTTGCTGCATTTTATTATTTTCTGATGTTTATTTGTTATTACGGACTGGCTCAAAAAAGACATAAAATAAAGGATTATCTGCTGTGTTTCGTATATATTTGCTTCACTGCATTATTAACTTCTAATAGCAGTCTCATTTACACAGCGGTAATGCTGTGCATGTATGTTTGGCTTATAAGAAAGAAAGTATTCGTTATTTTGAGCGTGGTTTGTGCAGGGATTTTAATCCTGTATCAAAACAGCGAATGGATTCTACACAATTATATGATATTTCTGAGAGACGGAAAGAGCGGATTTCAGGGAAGATATGTAGGCAGCAATACGTTTCTTGAGAATTTTGAGGTAATAAAAAGTTCCCTCGGAATAGGGTTCTGCATTTTGGATAACAAGAACATTATATATTCAGATTCAGGATATGTGATGTATCTGACAATGGGAGGCATTATTCTGCTGGTACTGCTCTATTCTTTGATTATTCTTTTTGTCAGAGATAATATACCAAAAATGTACAGGCTGCCAATGATATTTTTGATAATGTCTTTTGAGGTGGCTTTGCCAGGCACATTCAGTTATCGTTTTGTTTTTGCGTTGGTGTTCGCAGTGTGCTTTTTCCAATCTTTGGAGAAACAAGCGCTGGATGCACAAATGATATACCCGCCTAATATGTGCCGGCTGCGATGCTGAGAAAGACGGTGGAAATGGTGGGAAATATGAACTTTGTGGAAAATAGAATAGAGATACGGGAAAAACGAATACGCTACACAGCCGTCACAGCCATTTTGTCCAAAGTACTGGCTATGCTGGTGCCTCTGGTTACTGTGCGGTATGCCTACGATTATCTAGGAGCGGAAATTTATGGCCTGTGGAACACAGTGCTGTCCTTTTTCTCCATGTTCGCCTTTGCAGATTTGGGACTGGGAAGCGGCCTGCAGACAGCGTTAAGCCAGTCCTCTGGCAGAGATGATGAGACTTATGGCAGAAAACTGGTGTCCAGCACGTATCTGATTTTGGTTATTTCCACGCTGGTAATTCTGCTGGGGGTTCTGATTGTCTTTCCTATGGTGGACTGGAGCGGCGTGATGAATGTGGAGTCAGAGACTGCGGAAAAATTAGTGGGGGCGGTGGTCCTCATTATTGTCACATCGAAGCTTTTGAACGTCCCCTTCTCGCTGGTCAATCGGACCCAGCTTGCACTGCAGGAAGGATATAAAGGAAATCTCTGGCAGTGCGCCGCAAATATCCTCAGCATGGGACTGATTATTTTGATTGTGCTGAGGAATCTGGGACAGATACCTCTGATTGTAGCTTCCACGTATACGGTAGTTGTTGTCTCAGTTTTTAATTTTTGGATTTATTTTGGTATCGAACGAAAAGAGTATGCGCCGCGGTTAAAATATGCGGACAGAAAGGCCGGCAAAGAAATGCTGCGGATTGGAATTGCCTTCTGCCTGCTGTCCGTATTTACCAGTCTGGGCCTCTCTCTGGATAGCTTTATTGTGGCAAGGATAAGCAGTCTTGGTGAGTCGGCCACCTATTCTATTTTGTACCGGGCTGTAAATTTGATTGGCGTGGGGTGCGGCATGCTTTCTGCTCCTCTGTGGGGTGTTTTTGGGGAGGCACTGGAGCGCGGAGATGACAAATGGGTGCAAATCAGAGCCAGAAAGACAGCTCTTTTATCACTGGCTATTGCAGGGGCAGGCACCCTGGGATTTCTGCTGATAGGGAAGACAGTCTTTCAAATCTGGCTGGGAAAACCTTTGGAGTACAGCAGTTTTATGCTGCTTGGCATGGCGCTTCACCAATGTCTGCTCTCTTTTATTTCATCTTATTTTATGGTACTGAACGCCAGAGGAGTGGTAAAGAAGCAGATATATATTTTTATCTGGTATACGGTGGTTTCACTGATTCTGAAATTTGCGGCAGGCAGATTCTTTGGTATCGATTGGATTCCCATGGTTGGAACAATCTGTTATGGGGTGATGGTAGTTCCTTATGTGTATCGAACAGCGAAAAATGAAATAGACAGGAGAGAAAAATGATAAAAATAAGAGCAGTTTTGCAGATTTTAAAAGCCTATTTAAAACCTTACCAATATGTGAGAGACAGCGGCATAAAATTTTCCGGGGGGGGGCAAATCGCCCTGTATGGAAATCCCTACAAAATCTTTGGGAGCGACCCCTACATGATTACTCTAGGAGACAATGTGCACATCACTTCCGGCGTGCGGTTTATCACCCATGACGGCGGGACATTGATTCTGCGCAAAGAGGTGCCGGATTTGGAAATCACGAAGCCAATCAAGGTGGGAAATGACGTCTACTTTGGAGTCAACAGCATTATTATGCCGGGAGTTACCATCGGGAACCGCTGTATTGTCGCGGCTGGCGCGATTGTGACAAAGGATGTGCCGGACAATTCTGTTGTGGCGGGGGTTCCGGCCAGAGTGGTGAAATCAACGGATGACTATCTGGAAAAAATCAAAGGGGAATCCCTTCATCTCGGACACCTGAAAGGGGAAGAGAAGGCGCAGGAGATTAAAAAATTTTATCATATTGAGTAGATGTGTCCCGAAATTTTCAGACATATTTCAGAAAGAGGAGACGATATGTTTAGAGATAAAACGCTACTGATAACAGGAGGAACGGGCTCTTTCGGCAACGCTGTGCTGGAACGCTTTTTGAATACAGATATCGGGGAAATCCGTATCTTCTCCAGAGACGAGAAGAAACAGGACGATATGCGCCACGAATATCAGGTGAGATATCCAGGCGCAAGCGATAAAATCAAGTTTTTTATCGGAGACGTAAGAGACTTGTCCTCAGTAAAGAATGCCATTTACGGAGTGGATTACGTGTTCCATGCGGCGGCGTTAAAACAGGTGCCATCCTGTGAATTCTTCCCAGTGGAGGCGGTAAAGACTAATGTACTGGGAACAGAACATGTGCTGACGGCGGCCATTGAGGCTGGTGTGAAAAAGGTTATCTGTTTGTCCACTGACAAGGCGGCATATCCGGTGAATGCCATGGGAACTTCCAAAGCCATGATGGAAAAAGTGATTGTGGCCAAATCCCGGACAGTATCGCCGAAACGGACAAGCATCTGCTGTACCCGTTATGGCAATGTGATGTGTTCCCGGGGCTCTGTTATTCCTCTGTTTATCGAACAGATAAAGGCGGGAAATCCCATGACCGTTACGGAGCCTTCCATGACAAGATTTATCATGAGCCTGGAGGAAGCGGTGGAGCTGGTGGTGTTTGCCTATGAAAACGCCAATTCCGGAGACATTATGGTACAAAAAGCCCCGGCCTGCACCATAGAAGTTCTGGCTCAGGCGGTGGCAGAGCTGTTCCATCCGGGCCATGAAGTGAAAGTTATCGGCATCCGTCATGGTGAGAAAATGTACGAGACACTTCTGACCAATGAAGAGTGCGCTCATGCGGAAGATATGGGGGATTTCTACCGGGTGCCCTGTGACAAGCGGGATTTGAATTACGACAATTATTTTAAAAACGGAAACACAGAGCGGACGAAGTTTTCTGAGTTCAACTCCAGCAACACAGAGCTTTTGGATGCAGAGCAGGTGAAAGAGAAATTATTGAGACTGGAGTACATAAGAAATGAATTGAGTATGTGGAAGAAGAAACCATAAGACGGGTAGTTAAGGATGAGAAAATATTTAAAATTATTGAGGCTGAACTATTGGGTGAAAAATCTGTTGATTTTTCTCCCATTGATTTTTAATAAGGATTTATTTCACGGGAATCTGCTGATTGAGACAGCGGTTGGTTTCTGTTTAGCGTTTTGTCCTCCATAATTTATATCTTTGCCGCCTGATAATCCATTCTGATTTACAATGTATGAGATACGGCACCAGCTGGAGCTGGAGCAGTTTCGGGGAATCAGCCTGGATGCTATTGCAGGGTCTGAGATGCTTAACTATCTGAAAAAGAAGAGAACCTTGCGGATGTGGCGAAAAGAGAGCGTATTGACTACATTGTTTGCCATCAGAGCGCGCTGCGCCTGCAGGTTTTTAACCACACAGAAATTCAGGAACTTTATCGAAAGGGAATGGAGCCTTATTCTGGCAGATAATATACCGGGTAAAAAAGTAACTTTATTTCGGCTGAGGGCAGCGTTTTTGTGAATGACGCAGGTGGAACCATTACAATTTTGTTTCAAAGTAAAATGGATAAAAAGGAGCGCATATGAAAATATTAATTACAGGAGCCAAAGGCTTTATCGGAAAAAATTTAACGGCAGTTTTGCACAACATCCGTACTGGAAAAGACAGTTCTTTCGGACTGTCAGAGGATATCACGCTCTATGAGTATGATACAGATTCTAGTGAATCTCTGTTGGAGTCTTACTGTGCAGACTGCGACTTTGTCTTTCATCTGGCGGGGGTGAACCGTCCGAAAGAAGAATGTGAATTTATGGAAGGAAATTTCAGATTTACTGCTGAACTTCTGGAGATTTTGAAACGCCATGAAAATCCCTGCCCTATTATGCTCTCCTCCTCCATTCAGGCAGAACTTGAGAACCCTTATGGTGAGAGCAAGCGGGCCGGAGAAGAGCTGATTGCCTCTTATGGAGAAGAAACAGGAGCCAGAACTTACATTTACCGGTTTCCCAATGTCTTTGGAAAATGGTGCCGGCCCGGTTACAATTCTGTAGTTGCCACGTTCTGCCATAAGATTGCAAGAGGCCTTCCGATACAGATAAACGATACTTCCACGCTTTTAGAGCTGGTTTACATTGATGATTTGGTGGCGGAGCTGATTGGAGTTTTGCAGGGAAAAGAGCACAGAGACGAGAAAGGGTACTGCTTCGTGCCGGAGGTCTATCCCATCACCCTGGGAGAGATTGCAGAGCTGCTCTGTTCTTTTCCCAAAAGCAGGGAGGAATGCAGGATTCCGGATATGACGGAGGGCGGCCTGATAAAGAAATTATACGCCACATATCTGAGCTATCTTCCCACGGATAAGTTCAGTTATCCCCTGAAAATGAACGTGGATGAGAGGGGAAGTTTTACCGAATTATTCCGGACGCCGGAGCGTGGGCAGTTCTCTGTTAATATCTCCAAACCAGGAATCACAAAAGGAGAACACTGGCACCACACGAAGAATGAAAAGTTTCTGGTGGTGAGCGGAAAAGCCCGAATTCAGTTTCGAAAGGTTGACAGTGAGGAAATCATAGAGTATCATGTAAGCGGAGAAAAGCTGGAGATGGTGGATATTCCGACAGGATATACTCATAATATTATCAATGAGGGGGAGACAGACCTTGTGACTTTTATGTGGTGCAGCGAGTGTTTCCGGAAGGAGAAGCCGGACACTTACGCTCTGAAGGTGGACGAGGAGAAAGGTGTCAGCGGGAAATGAAGAAACTAAAGCTAATGACAATCGTGGGAACCAGACCGGAGATTATACGTTTGTCAGAGGTCATAAAGAAATGTGATATATATTTTGAACAGATATTGGTACACACGGGACAGAACTGGGATTACACGCTGAACCAAATCTTTTTTGAGGATTTGGAACTTCGGGAGCCGGATTACTATCTGGACGCAGTGGGAGAGAATTTGGGAGAGACTATTGGCAATATCATTGCAAAAAGCTACGGCCTGATGGAAAAGGAGAATCCGGATGCGCTGCTGATACTGGGGGATACCAATTCCTGCCTGTCAGCTATTTCTGCCAAACGCCTGCACATTCCGATTTTTCATATGGAAGCCGGAAACCGCTGTTTTGACGAGTGTCTGCCGGAGGAGACAAACCGCAGAATTGTGGACCATATTGCGGATGTGAATCTGTGTTATTCCGAACATGCCAGAAGATATCTGAATTATGAGGGGACTGCCAGAGAGCGGACTTATGTGACAGGCTCGCCTATGGCAGAGGTGCTGTCGGCCCATCTGGAAAAAATCAAGAACAGCAAAGTGCTGGACACATTGGAAATAAAAAAAGGTAATTATATTTTACTGTCGGCCCACCGGGAGGAGAATATAGACAACGAAAATAATTTTATGGCGTTGATGAATGCAGTAAACGCCATGGCGGAAAAATATCAGATGCCTATTATTTACAGCACTCACCCAAGGAGCAGAAAATTTATCGAAGCCAGAAACTTTCAGTTTCATCCTCTGGTGAGAAGTCTGAAGCCTTTTGGATTTTCCGACTACAATCATCTGCAGTTAAATGCTTTCTGCGTAGTCTCGGACAGCGGTACTCTGCCAGAAGAAAGTTCTTATTTTAACAGCAGGAAGATGCCCTTTCCGGCAGTGTGCGTGCGCACCAGCACAGAGCGGCCGGAAGCAATTGACAAAGGAAACTTTATCATTGGAAGCATTACCGCAGAATCTGTTCTGCAGGCTGTGGATATGGCAGTGGAAATGCAGAAAAACGGGGACTTTGGAGTAGATGTTCCCAATTATACGGATGAGAATGTAAGCACAAAAGCTGCAAAAATAATTCAGAGTTACACAGGGATTGTAAACCGAATGGTATGGAGGAAATTTTGATGGGAACACAGGAGAAGATGGAGCGGGAAATTAATTTACAGGAATTATTCTGGAACATTTTATTGGGATGGCGTTCAATTATCTGTTTTGGACTGATATTTGCTCTGCTGCTTGGCGGAGTAAAGTATGCGAAAGATATGAGGTCTTATCGCGCAGCGCAAAATGCAAAATTAGAACAGAAAGAACAAGAGCTGACGGAGGAAGAGAAGCAGCAGATTGCGGATGCCGGAGAATTGATGGCCCGGATTAATGAGTATGAGAAGTATATGAATACTTCCAAACTGATGGAAATCGACCCTTACGAAAAAAATATTGTGACGCTGCGTTACCGCATTAAATCAGATTATACATTTAATTACACAAAGGACAACCAGAAAGATTATACGGACGACGTGGTGACTGCCTATGCTAATTATGCAGGAGGCGGGGAAATGACCAGAAAAATTATCGAGGGAGCCAAGCTCGATATCGACCAGGAAGATTTGTGCGAGCTGGAAAGTGTGTGGGGAAACGACACATTTGTCAACATTGAGTTTACTTATCCCGAAAAAGAGAAATTAGAGGATATTTCAAAAGTAATTAAGGCTCAGATGAGCCAAAAGGAAGAAGAGTTTCAGAGCATTGGTTCCCACACGTTGATTTTGCAGAGTGAATATCAGAATGTGGTTGTGGATTCAAATCTGGCAGAGCGGAGAAACACTATCGCCACCAATGTTGCGAATATAAAGACACAGCTGGATAACATGAAGACAAATATGAGCGAGCAGCAGCTGGAACTTCTGGAAAAAGAAGAAAGCAAGGATACGAAAAAGAAAGAAGAAAAGCCAGCGGCGGTGAAACCAGGATTCAGCCTGAAATATGCAGTGCTGGGAGGCATTTTCGGCGTCTTTTTAATCTGCATCTGGATTGTATGCAAAATGCTGTTTACTGCCAGGCTGCAGAATTCAGAAGAAATCCGGAGTTTGTACGGTGTCCGTATGTTAGGGGAAGTGGCTGTAGAATCTGAAAAAGACAGGTTCTTATCTGTGATTGACAAGAAACTTCTGGCCGTAAAAAACAGGAGAAAGAAAAAACTTTCTCAGGAGCAGCAGATTAAGCTGGTATCTGCCAATATTGCTCTGTCCTGCAGGCAGCAGGGAGTGGACTGTATTTATATAACGGGAAGCGAATATGAGAAAATAGATGCAAAGGCAGCAGATATGCTGAGACAGGAGTTATCTGCACAGAACCTTCAGATTAAAGAAGGCGAAAATATCTTTTATGATGCCAAATCCCTGCAGGAGGGAATGGAAGTGGGGAATCTTCTGTTTGTGGAGCAGACGAATTGCTCCATTTACGATGAGATTTCCAACGAGCTGAATTTGGCAAAAGAGCAGAACGGCAATATTCTTGGTATTGTGGTTTTTGTTTAAAGTATCGGAGCAGGAGACGGCAAGTTCATGAATATAATTTTTCTTTTTCTTATGTTGATGGTTATTCCGTGGATAGTTGGAATGTTGTATACAGGGCTTTTACCAGAAGAGAGAAGAGGAGTTCTCTTGAGCTGGGGAGCGGGAAATATTATTTTATGGGGAATATTTGAAATCACGGCGCTGCCCCTGATTTTTCAGAGAAAGAGTCTGGGGCTCTTGTGCGTGGTTTACGGCGGTCTCATCTGTCTGCTGGTGATAAGTTCTCTCATCATCAACAGACGTAAGATTTTTCCAATGATAAAAGGCAGCATTCATTCCATCAAAGAAATTTCTCTGTTTGGATGGATGAATGTGCTGCTGATTTTGGGACAGGCTTTTGTGTATGTGCGGTATATGCACATTGACGACGACGATGCTTTTTATGTGGGAGCGGCTTCCACTGCAGTGGCCACAGATACCATTTTTTCTGTGAATCCTTATACAGGGATAGAATATGCCGAACTGCCATCCAGGTATGTGCTGTCGCCCTTTTTTTCTTTTGTTGCCTTCCTCAGTAGGATAAGCGGGGTGCACCCGGCGGTTGCAGCCCATGTGGTTCTGGCGGGGATTCTCATTGTACTATCTTATACCGTCTATGCGTTGATTGGGAAGAAGTTATTTCCAGGTGAATCAAGGCATTCAGAATATTTTCTCTTTTTTATTATCATGATAACGTTATTTTCAGGTTATACCGTATATACCCAGGGTATGTTTACCTCTGTGCGCATTTGGCAGGGAAAGGCTGTATTCTGCGGGATATTGGCGCCTATGATTTGCTATATGATGATACAATTGTTTTCCGGGAAGGCAGCGGCGGCAGACTGGATTTTCACATTCTTTCTCATGTGTGCTTGCTGTATGGTTTCTTCCATGGGAATTATGCTGGGAGCTATTATGCTGGGAATTTTTGGTTTGCTGAATTTGGTGAAAAACAGGAGTATCAAATCGCTGTGCTGCACAGCTCTGTGCTGTATACCAAATATGCTGTGTGCCGGAATGTATTTGATTCTGCGCTGATGGTGGGAGAAATGGCTGCAAATCCGGTGTTTTCAGGAATTTACGGCAGTTTAATCAGGAGAAGAGAGGAGAAGGGCCATGAAAGAAGTCATCGGGGTATCCTGGAATACTTACCTTGGATTTAATGGCAGCGGAATGCATATGGGACTGTATTTTGCAGCAGTTTTGTTTCTTGCGATTCTAAGCAGAACGGATAATGAGAAGAGAAACAATTATTTGCTGTCCGGTTATTCCATATTATTTTGGGGAATTTTCTTTTTTCCCTTGACAGCGAAAATCATTGTGGAGTATTGTATAGATTCCAGTGTATATTGGCGTATGTTTTGGATTCTGCCGTTTCCTCTGGTGACTGCGTATGCGTTTGCCTTGGCCTTGAAACAGACGCCTTCTGGCTGGAAAAGAGGGATTTTTATCTTTTTTATGATGGCAGTTATTGCGGTAACAGGAACTTCCATTTATCCGCAATATTTCAGCAAAGCGGAAAACATCTACAAAATTCCTCAGAATGCAGTGGATGTGTGCCAGATTGTTAATGAGGACGCAGAGGAGAATCAGATAGCGGAAAGAAAAGTGATTGTTCCAAATGAACTCTTATCTTACATCCGCCAGTACGACGGGAGCATTCAGATGCCTTATGGCAGGAATGCCTTGAAAAATGAGAAGTTTCAAAACAAGAATGTCAAACGTATTTTTGAACTTATGAGCAGCCCAGAGACAGATTTTGAAAAACTGGCAGAATATGCCAAGAAGGAAACCTGCAATTATCTTGTCTATTCAGTCCATGAAACAGCGGATAAAAAGCTGCAGGAGCTGGGATATGAGAGAATTGGCGAGAACGGCGTATACTGTGTCTATCGAAGACGGTAGACAGATGAACGGCTTGTGCTGGAAATGCGCGGAACAAAGGAAATGGAAATCTACGAAACTTGTTAGGAGGACGGAAAAATGGCAAGGGACAGACGAGACTATGAAGCGAATACCAGAAATAAAAAACGAAAAACGACCAGAAGAAAGAGACAGAAGCGGAAAGTGATTCTGGTAATTCTAGTAGTATTGCTGGCGCTGGTGGCATTAGCATTTGCATTTGTCTGGAATAAATATGGCAAAATGGGTATTATCAATATTAGAGACAAAGATGTGAAAATGAATGACCTTTCTGCAGATACCATGAAGGGGCTGGAAGGGTATGAAAATATTGCACTTTTTGGGCTGGATAACCGTTCCACCGGAAATTTTGAGAGCGGCAACAGCGATACGATTATTGTGGTAAGCATCAACAAAAAGAGCGGAGAGATTAAGATGGCTTCCGTGTACCGTGATACGTATCTGGATATTGGAGAGAATAAATTCCGTAAAGCCAACGCAGCTTATGCAAACGGCGGACCTAAACAGGCCATAGAGATGCTCAACAAGAATCTGGATTTAAATATTACAGATTATGTCAGCGTGGATTTCAGCGCTTTGGTGGACGCCATTGATTTGCTGGGAGGCATTGAGCTGGACATTACACCGGAAGAGGCAAAGTGGCTGAACGGCTATGTGATAGAGACCAATGAAGTAACTGGCCACAACAGCGGCTCTGTGTCTGCAGGGGAAAATGTTCACGTGGACGGAGTACAGGCTACTTCCTATGCCCGAATCCGCTATGTGGGACTGGATTACCAGAGAACAGAGCGTCAGAGAATTGTCATTACGAAGATGTTTGAGAAGGCCAAGGGCTGTGATTTGCTTACACTGAACAGCCTGATGGATGAATTGCTGCCTCAGATTTCTACCAGTTTAAGTCCCACGGAGATGCTGGGGCTGGCTGCCAATGTGGCGAAATACCACATGGGAGAGAATACAGGATTCCCCTTTGAGAAGGAGTCCCACGATGTGGGAAGTCTCGGGGACATGGTAATTCCCATAAATTTGGAGCAGAATGTCATTCAGCTTCATCAGTTCCTGTATACCAATGAGTCCTATACACCGTCTGAGACAGTAAAGAATCTGAGTGCAACGATTCGGTCTAATACTGGGTATTAAAGAGTGAGATAAAAAGAGCTGAAAACGAATACATTCGTTTCCGGCTCTTTTTTAATTTAGAAAAACTTGTTACGCTGATGAGTGAAAGCCTCTTTCTCATAAGATAAAAATAAAAAATGCTATGGGCAGGTCCAATTTGTTCTTGACATATAGAGCAAAGGCACTATTATTTCATACAAAATTTATATATTATATCATAATTTTCTATAAAATGCAAAAAAACTAACTTGTATTTTCTGGTTTGGTATGGTAGTGTAAAGAAATCAAAACAGACTTTCACAGTGGACGGCTGTGGGAGAGAAAGGAAGGTAGAAGGATGAGAAATTTATGGAAAGCCCTTTGTGCATGCACATTGGTGTTCATGTGTACGTTTATTTTGGGGGCAGGTATGAAAGCAGAGGCGGCCGCTCCTGATAAAGTGCAGGGGGTAAGACAGACGGATGCGGAAACCGGGAGTATACGTATTGAATGGGACGCGGTCATTGGAAATGATATAGAGTATAAGGTGGAGCTCTGTGCCAGCAGGAATTTTTCCGGAGGAATTCAAGATAATCTCAGTTATTCAGGTAAATCAGGAACAACAAATACGAGCTGCAGTTTTACCGGATTAACGCCGGGAAAGGCATATTATGTGCGTGTGACTGCCTTTCATAATTCGAATTATCCAAATTATATTCATACATATGGAGCATCTTCTGACGTGCTTCAGGTGGTGACAAAACCCAACAATAAGGTAACAAATTTCAGACAGACCAAGGCTGCGGTGGACTCTATCACGGTGACTTGGAATAAGGCGGCGGGTGCAAATGCATATCGAATTGAGTGGTGGAAAGAAGGAAGCGGCGGCAGAGAAAGTGCTAAGAAGGTTGTAGAGGTTGGCAACGTAAATTCTTATAAAGCGAAGAAATTGACTAAGAATGAAGAATACCAATTTTGGATTTATCCTATCAACAAGAGTGAGAAGGGATACAAGGCAGTAGGTGAATATAAATGGGAATATATTTCTCGTGTCCCAACGCTTCCAACAAAGATTACGGGACTGGATTGTGAATTCTGGTCGGAAGTATCAAATTATTTGGAACTGTCTTACGACAAGCGTGCGTCGGAAGACGGAATACAGTATGAGATTTATGAGGAGAAAGGAAAGAAACCTATCATCAAAGGAACTTGGAAGACTTGTTCTCTGGACCCTTATTTTTCTTATAAAAAGTTAAAAGGATATCAATTCCGAAAACTGCGGGTGCGCTCATATATTGATATAGGGGGAAAACGGAAGTATGGAGAATGGTCTGATTGGGAATATTTTGCAAGACAGCCGAAAGTAAAGGCAAAGAAGGCGTCCGGAGGAATCAAGCTGTCCTGGAGCAAGATAAAAGGCGCCAAAGATTATACAGTATATGCGTCTACCAAGGAGAAGTCTGGATATAAGAAGTTCAAAACCACGAAGAATACCAGCATTGTTTTAACCAAGTGCGGAAATTCCAAATTAAAAAATAATAAGACTTATTACTATTATGTAGTGGCCAACAAGAAAGTGGGCAAAAAGACGTACAAGAGTGATGAGATTTGTGTGTGGTATTCCCTTTACAAAAAATAGAGAGAGAAATTTGAACGCCCATGGAAGGTAAAACCTTCCATGGGTGTTTTGCGTTGTGGAAAGATTTTTCATATTTCTTTAATAAAGCGATATTATCATGGTATTTGCGAAAACCGATAAATATAGAAAATGAGTTTTAAAATCTTATGGAAGTTTTTGGAAGAATGTAAAGTTTTTGTAAGTTCTTTGCTGATTGTTGTGCTCAGAAAAAAAGTGTGATAGGATAAAAAATAGCGCAATGATGTAAAAAGATAACAAGAATACGGAAGAATGGAGAGTGGAAAATGAAATCATCAAAGAGAATTGCAGCATTGTTTTTATCGGTGTGTATGATGATGTCCTCTGTGGGCATACAAGCCCAGGCTCAAACGGAAAATACCCTGCAGGCCAAACCGATAGAGCTGGAGGATGAAACGGAGAGAGAACTATTAGGCGGGGAAGAACGAAAACAGATGGAATCTGTCGGCGGTGGGACAGAGCTGGAAGAAGAGATATCAGAAGAAGAAAAAGAATCTGACGGGGAGAAAAACTCTGAAAAAGATTCTGAGCTGAAAAGTGAAACCTTCCAGGAGACCAGGGAAGCTCTTACGGAAACGAAAGAGCCGGAAATCATTCAGGAAGAAGGCGTTTTGAATTATGTTATGCAGGAGAGCACTTACATTGAGACGCCGGGGCAGCAGAATGTGGTTGCAAGCCTGGGAGCAGACAAAAGCACGGTAGAGAGCGCTCAGCTTCAGTACAGAAATGTTGCTGCGAATCAGGAACTGACGGTAGATGCCGCTAAAATTGCGGGAAATATGGCGCGTTTTACTATGGAATATAACAGTGAGGCGCAGAGCGGAATTTATGAATTGAAAAGCATTACCTGGCAGACGGCTGGGAAATCTTACATCGTTCAATTGGACAAATCCGGCATGGAAGTAACTTACGGTGTCAACCGGGAAGTGGAAGCAGAACCGGATGATATGCTGATTGACGAGAAATTGTTAGAGGAAGTGGAAGCCAATGTGGTGACCATGGATGGAAATGGAAATACTATCTCAGAAAATTCTGTGGAGAACGTGCTGGAACAGGCCCAGACAGCCGGAAATATTATTCCAAGAGAGGCAGTAAAAAGAGGCTCCAAGAGTATGGTAATCGTTTTGGACCCAGGACACGACAGCACACATGCGGGCGCCAGAAAAAATGGATGTATTGAGGAAGACCTTGTCTTAAAAATTGCCCTCTACTGTAAGGCAGAACTGCAGAAATACAATTTGATAAATGTCTATATGACCAGAGAGACCAAGGCATGTCCTTACGGCGCATCCGGAATCACTTCTTCCACCTGTAATGCTTCTCGTGTGGAGTTTGCAAAGAAAAAGGGAGCAGACGTCTATGTAAGCTTTCATTTAAATTCCAGCGTCAGCAGTACACCGCAGGGAGTAGGCGTTTACTATCCCAATGGCAATTATCGTCCCAACATTGGAGCAGAAGGAAAAGGGCTTGCGTCAGATATCTATAAGAAACTGGCGGCTTTGGGATTGTCTACCTGGGCAGGAGGCATTTTAATTCACAATTCAGAAAATAATACCCTGTATCCAGACGGCTCTTTGGCAGATTATTTAGCTGTTATCCGCAGAAGCAAAGAGGCAGGGTTTCCAGCAGTATTGATTGAACATGCATTTTTAAGCAACATAAATGATGTCAACAATTTTTTGAATTCAGATGCAAAGCTTAAGAAGCTCGGTATTGCAGATGCCCAGGGAATTGCAGAGTATTATGATTTATCCTTGAAAGGCAAACAGGCAGAAATCTCGTCCATACAGTCCAGAAATAGTACAAAGCTCCGAATTAGCTGGAGCGCAGTGACAGGCGCAGTCTCGTATCAGGTATATCGAAGCGAATCTGAAAATGGAGATTATACTCTGGCAGGCGAGGTGGCCGGAAACACTTATGAGGATGATGGACTCACTCCGGGAAAAACCTATTATTATAAGATACGTACAGCCTATGGGGACGGAAATAAATCTGATTTTTCACAGCCCTATTCTGGAAAGACACTTGTAACGCCGGGAATTATTTCAGCCGTTTCTAAGTCGGGAGGAAAAATAAATTTGTCCTGGAATACGGTGGCAGGGGCTGCTCAATATGAGATTACCCGCAGAGAGGCCGGAAAGGATGGCTACAGCAAAATTGCAACGGTGAAAGCAGGCCAGACTTCTTATTTGGACAGCAATGTGAAAACGCAGAAAACATATTACTATAAAGTGCGGGCAAGAGGCGGAGAAAAGAATGGCTACAGTAATTATTCCAAAGCTTATTCCGGATGGGCAGTAAAAAAGACTAAAATTTCCAGTGTGAGGTCCAAGACGAGTACGTCTCTGCAGATTAAATGGAATAAGGTAGAGAATGCATATGCGTATCGAATTCAGAGAAGCACTTCCAAAAAAGGAAAATATACGACAGTGGCTACTGTAAAATCGGCGAAGAGTACAAGTTATGAAGACAAGAAGCTAAAGACAGGCAAAAATTATTATTACAGGATTGAGGTATTAAACCGGGTAGGAGGAAAGAATGGCTACAGCGGCTACTGCAGCCCTGTGTCTGGAAGTACGGTGAAGGGAACTTCCATCGTATATGTGAAATCTCAGAGAAGCAACGGCATGGAGATTAAATGGAAAAAAGACTCCAAAGCGTATTCATACAAAATTAAGCGCAGCACCAGCAAAAATGGAAATTATAAGACGATTGCGGAAATTAAAAAAGCGGCAACTGTCAAATATGTGGACAAAAAAATCAGCAGTGGAAAAAAATATTACTATGTGGTGGAGACCGTTATCAAAAAGAATGGTGTGAAACAGTACAGCGGCAATTCCAAAGCGGTTTCAGCAACCAATATTGCTAAAATTCCAGTGCAGTCTCTTCAGGCAGAACAAAAGGGAATAAAATTGACCTGGAAAAAAACAGCCGGAACCAGCAGCTATCAGATTGTCCGCAGTGAGGAAGAAAGAGGCACTTACAAAGAGATTGCAAAACTGGGAAGCGAGACAACTTCTTACACAGATACCAGTGTAAAAGCAGGCCAGAGATATTATTATAAAATCCGCGGGGTGAAAGATGGAAAATATACTGGATACGGTACTTACAGTGAACCTTTGGAAAAATGGGCAATTGCTGCGCCTGCCGGCTTGAAGGTTTCTCAATCTAAACCGAATCAAATGAAATTATCCTGGAAAGAAGTAAAGGGGGCCTCTGAATATGAGATTCTAAGAAGCGTCAACAAGAACAGAAGTTATAAAGTGATTGCAAAAGTATCCGGACAAAAGACGGTTTCTTATTTAGACAAATCTGTGCAGCCAGAAGTGACTTACTATTACAAAGTGGCAGCCAGAGGTAAGCAGAAATCGGCGGCAGGCAGAGGCGAAGAGTCAAATATTGTATCTGGGAAGACTTCCATAGAAAAGAGTGAAATAACAGCCATCACAGAAAATGCCCAGAAATTTTTGGAGATTCAGGTAAAGGAGATACAGGGAGCCTTTGGATATGAGCTTCAGAGAAGTCTGCAGCCAGAACAGGGATTTGAGACAATAGGCATAATAGATACTAAGACAAAGAGTTTCACAGACAAAGATGTTGTAGAAGGAAGTACTTACCACTACCGTGTCAGAACCATATGGAAGATAGAAGATACGGAGTATTACAGTGGGTATTCATCCGTAAAGGAGAAAGCCGTGGGAACAGCGGCACAATAGAAAAGGAGGAAAAAGATGAGACCAAAGAAGAGGATAAAGTTAGCAGCCCTGTGTCTGACAGCGGCAATGCTGACGGCCGATTTTTATGGAGCCGGCCAACTGGCATATGCCAGCCAGCCAGAAGCTTCAAATGCAGAAGAGAGTCTGCAGAAATCAGTAGGAGATGTGGAGGAAAATTCACAAAAAGAAGAGAATACGCAGAACTTAAAGGAGACAAAAGACAACAGCGAAGACACACAGAATTCTGACGAGAACCAGAGTCCGGACCAGGAAAATGCAGGGGAGAATTCTGACGAGAACCAGAGTCCGGACCAGGAAAATACCGGGGAGAATTCAGGACTGGAAAATCCTGAGGAGAATCAGAAACAGCCGGAAGATTTGAAAAATGGGGTTCAGGAGAATTCCGGCGATTCCAAAGACGACCAGGAAAATCAGGGCAAAAGAGAAATTAAAGAAGAGGAAATGCAGGAGCTGTTAGGGGAAGTTGAGAGAGAAGAGGAGCAAAAAGAACTTTCTCCGGAGGAGGCTTTTGCAGAGCTCTTAAAAGAATATGACATGTACGGCGTTTTGACAGGCAGCGTGGAATTTCTCGTACGTCAGGAGGCTTCCAGAGATGCGGCCGTAGTGCAGACTTTGCCCAGCGGACATCAGGTCAAGCTGACAGGCGTGGTACTGACAGATGCAGACGTGTGGTTTCAGATTTCCTTTGCAGTCAATGATACAGAATACAGCGGATATCTTCAAAGTGATTTCATTGTCTCCCAGGATGAGAGACTGTCAGCCTGGCGGGACCAGTATCTTGCCGCAGGAGGAAGCCGTGCCCTCAGCAGAGTGAATGCTTCCGGCAATACGGATTTGAACGCTTTTCCAAGCAGCTACCGCTCTTATATTCAATCTTTGATTAAGGCTCATCCCAACTGGACGTTTGTGCCTATGAATACAAATTTAAACTGGGATGATGTGCTGAAAGCGGAGACAGCAGATGCAGTGAGTTTGGTGGAAAACCGCTGGCCGGCTACCTGGAAATCCACGGATTCCGGCTCTTATAATATGGAGACAGGGGAGTGGTATATTAAGAACGGAACTACCTGGGTACAGGCATCTGAATCTCTTGTGAGATATTATCTGGACCCTAGAAATTTTTTAAATGAGGAGTCAGTATTCCAGTTTGAGCAGCTCACTTACAACAAATCCGCCCACACAGAAGACGGTGTGGAGAAAATTTTAAGCGGTACCTTTATGAGCCATAAGAAACTGGAAGACGGTTCTGGTGATACATATGCCAAAGTATTTATGGAGATTGGAAAAGAACTGAAAGTGAGCCCGTATTTTCTGGCCAGCCGTGTTCGTCAGGAACAGGGAACACAGGGGAATTCTTCTCTGATTTCAGGTACTTATCCCGGTTATGAGGGCTATTACAATTATTTTAACATAGGAGCTACGGGAATTGGGAATGACGTAATTACCAGCGGACTGACTGAGGCCAAGAATGAAGGGTGGAACAGCCGTTACAAGGCTCTGAAAGGAGGGGCTTCCAAAGCTGCTTCCCGCTATATTGCCAGAGGCCAGGACACATTCTACTTACAGAAATTTGACGTGGACAGTTCCTATGACGGATTGTACTGGCATCAGTATATGCAGCATCTGCTGGCCGCAGATTTAGAAGGAAAAAAGGTACAGGAAAGTTATGAGTCTATGGGAGCGTTAAACAACAGTTTTGTGTTTAAGGTTCCAGTGTATAAAAATATGCCTTCCAAGCCAATGGCTAAACCGGAAGAGAACCTCAGCAAACCTTCTCTGAAAGCTTCCAATAACGGAGGTACCTCTGTAAAGTTATCCTGGGAGACAGTATCGGGAGCAGTAGGCTATCGTATTTACCGTGCGGAAGGAGACGGAAGCTATACCAAGTTAAAGACCGTGAGCGGCCTTATGAGCACCTCTTATGAGGATACGTCTGTGGTGCCTGGTAAAAAATATAATTATAAAATCCGGGCGTATCTGCAGTTGAAAGAAGGGAAACAATATTCTCCTTATTCTAATGTAAAGACCATTGATTACACGGTTCCGGCAGTTTCCTGGAATAAGTTCAGCGTGAAAAATTACAAAACCATAGAACTCTCCTGGAAGCAGGCAGAAGCGGACGGATATAAGATTTACCGGAAAACAGATTCTGGAAATCATGGATTCCGGACAGATGCAGGAGACGGAATTAAGTA
>JAAWLS010000005.1 GCA_022798035.1 Lachnospiraceae bacterium
AGCCCTCCGGGCAAGATGCGCACGCAAATGCAAAGGAAATATATCGCTAAAGCGACGCATTTGCGGCGCAGAATTTCGCAAAGCGAAATTCTTTCTTGTAAAGATGCTATTGACAAAAAAGGAATTTTATAGTAATATTTATAACGGACATGCGATAGTGGCGTAGTTGGTAACGCGCGACCTTGCCAAGGTCGAGACCGCGGGTTCGAGCCCCGTCTATCGCTTTCTAAGAGAAGTAAGGCTTCCAGAGATTTCTGGGAGTTCTTTTTTTGCCTGTTTTTGGATTTTTCTAAGTCTTAGATTTTTTTAATTCCAAAAACTATTTAGGCATTAAAGAATCGAAGCCGCGTATTTTGCCAGTGTATTGCCCTGTACTCCATTTCTTACATGGGAATAATGGTACAGCAGGGTCTTCACAGAGGTGCCCATGATTTCGCTTACTATCTTGTCAAGGATGGTCTTATCCATAATCAGGTTGGTAGCAAGGGAATGCCGCAGATTATACAGGCGTATCACAGGCTGTATCTGAAAATCTGGTCTTTCTCCTGTATATGCATTGTTGCGCCTTACCATGTTCCGGAAATTCCTTGACAGGATAAGAGGATTGATAAGGGAGCCATCTTTATGACAGAACAGGAAATTAGATTCCTGAAAGTCAGGATTCTTCCGCCAGGTATTTTTCAGTGAAAGTCTGGCACGAAGTTTGTCAGCAACGATTTTCGGTAGTTTCAGACAGCGGTAGATGTTTCTTATAAAGGAAAGTCAGGAAGATTTAAAGAAAGCCAGGGAGTATCTGGAAAAATATTTTCCGCCAGATAATATAAATGTAAGGCAAGTAAGAAAGTTGTTAGAGGAAAAAGAAGTACAGAGAATAGCTGAAAAGTGATGTAAAAGGAGAATGGGATTATGCTTTGTGAATGCTGTCCCATTCTTTTTTTAATTCCTGTGCATAAGGTTGTAATTTGGTCATAATATCTTGTGCCATAGATTCAGATATAATACTCAGCTCGAAGAGTTTCAGGACTACCAATAATATTTAGAAAACATAGGGATTGCTTTTGGCAAACCATTTTAATTCGGAAAGGTAGTCTGATTTTGTATGAGTGGAGATATAGGATTCAAAGCGGTCTTGGGTTAATTCTGTAATAAAATCTAGTTCAGAAGTTAGGAAAGTAAGCGGTTCCTGTAGAGAAAGTGAAAAGCGGCTTCCATCGACGCAGGTAATGAGGAAATAGTTATCGGAATCATTTAAGTCTATATCTTGTATAAAGGTGTCGTTTTCGTTAAAAAATTGAAATAGTAAGTCTTTGAAATGTTCGTTTGTCATATCTGTCTATCTATCCTTTAAAAATATTCAAAAATATAATATAACATATATTGCGATAATGCAATATAAAATGTAATTCAGAATAATAATATATTATTTTAAACATACCGAAACTATAATGTAAATAGCGGAGGTGTATCATGAGTGAAAAGAGAAAAAATGGAAAATTTGTAGTAACAAAAAAAACGGAAGTAAAGGAAGAAAAATCTATAAATATGACTTTACGAATTGATAAAGATATTCAAAAACAATATGATGAGTGGGCTAATAAGACAAATCGTTCCAGAAATGAATTGATGTGTATGGCGTTGGTGTATGCATTAGAGAATATAGAATTTCTTGATAATTAAAGGAGAAAATGTGGCAGTACAAAAATTACCATTAGATAAATTAATATTTGGAAAAACAGACGCTTTTAATGAATTGAAAGAGTATGGAACAGATTGGTTTACAAAATCATTTTTGACATATGAAAAGTATAGAATAAATAATTTTATTAAGGGTAAAAGTTATTTTATTTGTGGCGAGAAAGGGACTGGTAAGACTGCATTATTACGTTATCTACAATGTGTTTTAGCAGAAGACCCATATAATTTAATTATACCAATAAGATTTAAGACAGATTTGGATAGTGAAGATAAAAAAGCAATGGTTCGTGCAGCTACAAATATAAAAGTGTTGTACGCTTAATGAATCACGTTTTGCGCCAATTAAACCAAGAAACGAGTTTTACACAAGAAATGTTTGACCGAGCTTTAAAAGACTATTCTTCAGCAAGTTGGACTGAAATTGTTGAGGGATTAAACTTAAAATATTCAGGAGATGAAATTAAGGCATTAAAACTTATATTTACTAATATAGAGGTTCCATTCACTTACCAATATATATCGAAGCGGATTGACAAGCTAAGTGAAGCTGATGATAGGGTTTCAAAGTTTAAAGAAAAATATAATTTAAGGAAAGTTTTTGATGATATGTTTGAAGTAGGAGTAATAGGAAACACTGGGCAGCGAATGATTTTCAAATTTTTGAAAGATTAGGATTTGGCGCTTACAGAAAATATGATAATACATAAACCATTAAGAAATTCTTTTTGAAAAAACGTATCTTGTAATATGCTGTAATGATTAAAAAAAACAATCGTGTTACGGGGTGTTTGACCTTCATTCTACATGGAATGGGGCACATGGACAATTAGAATCATTTTGTACTTATAGGGCATGATATAGACGATTGTTCCTTTTTAAAGAAAAATATAGCATTTTTATTGGTAATTGTAAACGGATGTTTCCCCGCAAAAGTCTCTTGTCTTTTCCATTATGTCTCTTAAAATTTCAAGATTCTGAAATGTATCACTGCATTCGAGAGAGTGATTGCAGTCTTTGTATACAATCAAAGGAATGCGATTCGACTTGGAAAGCTGGGTAATCTCATCCAAATTGCTCCATGGGTCTGCCGTTCCGATAAAGCCGACTGCATGATTTGGTGTAAATGAGAAAGTCTGGGCCAGAGGCGTATATAGAACATGCTTGACGTATTGTAATCCATATTTTTGGGCGTATGACGCCGCAATAATCGTTCCTATGCTTTTGGAAATGAAAAGGATATCATCGTATTCCATCCAGGGAATGTCTGCAAGTTCAGTTTCGGCTTGTGAAAATAATATTTCGTATGCTTCCTTCATTTTTTCATGATTGCCGCGGATATTTCCGGCTTTGTATGCATAGCTCACATTTTTGTGATTGTCATATCCTAGTTCACGGATAATATGCCGGCTGTAGTATAAAAGAGGTTTGTCGCAATGATATCCTATGCCTGGAAAGTAAACAGCTATTTTTGCCATGATAATCCCTTTCAATTCACAAGTGCATGTATTATTCTTCCGCCGTATTGTCGGCGTCGTCTGCGTACAGATTACTCATGTATTCGTTCAGTGCGGTTAAATCCACTTCCGTCTGAGTGGGAGTTTTCGTGTTCTTGCTCTGCTGGTGGAAATATCCGTAAGCGGAGTAGCCCAGCCATCCCACAACTGCCACGCATACTACTGTGCTGCATACCATTGTTACATTGTGTTTTATCTTTTCCCGCTTTAAGATTTGTTTGCGGTTTGCTTTTTCCTTTTTATACTGGTCTACTTTTTTCTGGCTCATACTGGTTCTCCTTATGGTTTCATAGATTTTTAGGCAATTGCAAAACGACTAAGTTATCATAATTTTATGTACAATTCATACAATTTTCTCCAAATATTTCCTTCATGCTTTTGCATGAGAAAATATTTAGGTCCAATTTTTTGAATTGTACATGAAATTTTGAATAATATTGAGTTTCGCAATTGTCTATCATAGATTTAAAAAATCAGCAAATTTATCTCAAATCTTTTACAGTATACACTATTTCTGTGAAAAAATCTTTAAAAATTAGAAAAAAGTTCAGGGAAATTTACCTGTATTACTGGAAATATCCAAACTGCCGCAAAAATCTGGTTTTCCAGAGAGTGGTTTTGTGTTAAAATAGCAGTACGTTCTTTTCAGAGGAAAGAAATTGCTGCATGAAAATGCTTTTCAGAGGAAAGAGATTGCTGCATGAAAGTTCTTTTCAGAGGAAAGAAATTGCTGCATGAAAGCGCTTTTTAACAGAAAATGTGCGCCTGCACAAGCAGAAAAGGAGAATTGCATGAGTTTAGCAGATGGTATTTTTATAGATATGTGCCGGGATATTTTAGAGAACGGCGTCAGCACAGAGGGAGAGAAGGTACGGCCTCATTGGGAAGATGGAGCCAGCGCTTATACGATAAAAAAATTTGGGGTGGTGAACCGATACGACCTGACAAAAGAATTTCCGGCGCTGACTCTGCGGCGGACAGCCATCAAGAGCTGCACCGATGAAATGCTCTGGATTTGGCAGAAAAAGTCCAACAATATTCATGAACTGCACAGTCATATCTGGGATGAATGGGCGGATGAGGCAGGTTCGATAGGAAAGGCTTACGGGTATCAGATGGGAGTCAAACACCAGTACAAAGAGGGCATGATGGACCAGGTGGACAGGGTGATTTATGACTTGAAAAATAATCCTTACAGCCGCAGAATTATGACAAATCTCTATGTGCATCAGGATTTGAGCGAGATGAATCTCTATCCTTGCGCTTACAGCATGACCTTTAATGTGACCCAGAAATCAGGGCAGGAAAAACTGACTTTGAACGCCATTTTGAATCAGCGTTCCCAGGATGTTTTGACGGCCAACAACTGGAATGTGTGCCAGTATGCGGTGCTTCTGCATATGATGGCTCAGGTCTGCGATATGGAAGCGGGAGAGCTGGTGCATGTGATTGCAGACGCTCACATTTATGACAGGCATATTCCGCTGGTACAGGAATTGATAGAGCGTAAGCCCTATCCGGCACCGGAATTTTGGCTGAATCCGGAAGTGAAAGATTTCTATAAATTTACCAGAGAGGATGTAAAACTGGAGCAGTATGAGACGGGGCCTCAGATTGAAAATATTCCGGTTGCAATTTAGCAATGACCTGAATCATGATATGACAGAGAAAGGAGCGCAGGCTATGAATTTAATCGCGGCAGTAGACAAAAACTGGGGTATTGGATGGAAGAATAAATTGCTGGTGAGAATTCCGGAGGATATGAAATCATTCCAACGGATTACCACAGGCAAAGTGATTGTGATGGGAAGAAAGACTATGGAGACATTTCCCAGCGGACAGCCCTTGAAAAACAGGACGAACATTGTGCTGACAGCCAATCAGGATTTTCAGGTGAAGGATGCAGTTGTCGTACACAGTATGGAAGAGCTGCTGGAAGAGCTGAAACAGTATGACAGCGAGGAGATTTATATTGTAGGCGGGGAGAGTGTCTACCGGCAGATGGCAGATATGTGCGATACGGCTTATATCACGAAGATTGATTATGAGTATCTGGCAGACGCCTGGTTTCCTAATCTGGATGAGCAAAAGGAGTGGGAGGCCACGGAGGAAAGCGATGAATACACCTATTTCGATTTGGAGTATCGTTTCCTGAAATATGAGAAGAAACACTAGAATTATGATGGAAAAAGAGGCGGGAAAATGGAAAACTTTGTGTTCAGTATCAATGTGACGATTCCGATTTTCCTGGTGATGGTATTGGGCTGGGGCCTGAAACAGACGGGAATGCTGAACGATAATTTTGTGACAGTGGCAAATAAATTTAATTTTCAGGTGACACTGCCTTTTTTACTGTTTCGGGATATTTCCTCTGTGGATATCCGGGCGGTGTTTGATTTGAAGTACGTTCTGTTCTGTGCTGCTGCCAGCTCAGCAGGATTTTGGGCAGTCTGGGGCGGTACGAAATTATTTTTGAAAGATAAGTTGGCGGCAGGAGAATTTGTGCAGGTTTCTTTTCGCAGCAGTGCGGCGGTGATGGGACTTGCTTTTATTCAGAATATTTACGGGCAGTCTGCTATGGGGCCTTTGATGATTATTGGTGCGGTGCCCCTCTACAATATTTATTCCGTCCTGGTACTGACTTTTGAGGGGCAGCAGGGCAGAGCTGGAGAAGGGAAAATAAAAGAGGCGTGTGTCAATATATTGAAAAACCCTATTATTATAAGCATTTTTCTGGGGCTTTTGGTATCTCTGGCAGGCATTCAGTTTCCGGTACTGCTCAACAAAACCATTCAGAATGTGGCCCAGATAGCGACGCCGCTTGCACTGGTGACGCTGGGAGCAGGATTTGAGGGCAGGAAAGCGCTGGCGAAAATGGGGCAGACTTTGGGGGCGTCCATTTTTAAACTAGTGCTGCAGCCTCTGGCATTTCTTCCAGCAGCCCTGGCATTGGGGTTCGACGGAGAGAAATTGATTGGAATTTTGATTATGCTGGCCTCTCCCGCAACACCCAGCTGTTATATTATGGCAAAAAATATGGGGCATGAGGGAACGCTGACGGCCAGTACAGTGGCGTCCACAACGCTGCTGGCGTCCTTTACGCTGACGGGATGGATTTTTCTGTTAAAAACAATGGGGTATATCAGTTAGTGCCGGTTCAGCCCGCGCAGGCCGGACTTTTGGATAAGAATAACACTTTTCCAAATATGTGACATCTGTTACAATAGAACAGATACAGTATTGAAAAGGCAGAGGTGAGAGATATGGCAATGGATATAACAGGAAGAAAATTATTTGTAAAGTCATTGCTGGAGGAAGGCGTAGATACAGTTTTTGGCTATCCCGGCGGAATGGTGACGGATATTTTAGATGAATTATACAAACATGAGGAAATAGAGCTGGTGCTTCCGCGCCATGAACAGGGACTGATTCACGAGGCGGAAGGTTACACGAAGGCCACCGGAAAGGTGGGAGTCTGTATTGTAACCAGCGGCCCGGGGGCAACGAATATTATCACAGGACTGGCAGACGCCCATTATGATAACATTCCTCTGGTGTGTATTACCGGTCAGGTGCCTAGAAATCTCATTGGCAACGATGCGTTTCAGGAAGTGGATATTGTGGGAATGACCCGCAGCATCACAAAATATGGTGTGACGGTACAGGATAGAAAAGAGCTGGGAAAGATTCTGAAAATGGCGTTTCACATTGCAAAAACCGGGAAACCGGGGCCGGTGCTGATTGATTTGCCCAAAGACATTCAGACAGCTTTAGGGCCGGGAGAATATCCCCAGTCTGTCTCTATCCGGGGCTATAAACCCAACGAGAGCGTTCATGTGGGCCAGCTGAAAAAAGGATACAAGCTGCTGAAATCGGCAAAGCGGCCGCTGTTTTTGATTGGAGGAGGCGTGAATATTGCCGGGGCCAACGATAAAATGCAAAAGCTGGCAGAGAAGAGCCATGTGCCCGTAGTTACCACCGTTATGGGAAAGGGAGCGATTCCCACAGACCATCCTTATTATGTGGGAAACAGCGGTATGCATGGAAAATATGCAGCAAATATGGCAGTGGGGCAGTGCGATGTGCTGTTTTCCATTGGAACCCGGTTTAACGACAGAATTACTGGAGATTTGAATGAATTTGCCCCGAAAGCTCAGATTGTACATGTGGATATTGACACGGCGGCTATTTCCAGGAATGTGGTGGTGGATGTGCCCATTGTGGCGGATGCCAATCTGGCTCTGGAGAAATTACTGGAGTGGGCAGAGCCCCAGGAGACGGAAGACTGGCTGAACCAGATTCAGGAGTGGGACAAAGAAAATCCGCTGGAAATGCGCAGAGACAAAGGCATGACGCCCCAGATGATTATGGAACATATCAACCAGCAGTTTCCAGAGGGAATTATTGTCACAGATGTAGGGCAGCATCAGATGTGGGCAGCCCAGTACATAGAGCTGAGTGAGAAAAAGCAGTTTATTACCTCTGGAGGGCTTGGCACCATGGGGTTTGGATTTCCGGCGGCAATCGGAGCAAAAATCGGCTGTCCGGACAGAGATGTGGTCTGTATCAGCGGCGACGGCGGCATGCAGATGAACATTCAGGAGCTGGCAACGGCAATGGTTCAAGACGCCAATGTGATTGTGTGCATTTTGAATAATTATTATCTGGGAATGGTGCGCCAGATGCAGCAGCTCTTTTACGGTAAGCGGTATGAGGCCACCTGTCTGCGGAGAAGAAAAAACTGTCCCAGAGACTGCAAAGGGCCGAATCCGGCCTGTCCGCCTTATGAGCCGGACTTTGTCAAGCTGGCGGAGAGCTATGGGGCCTGTGGCATCCGCGTGACGAAGGAGGAAGAGATTACCCCGGCCTTTGAGCGGGCCAGGCAGGAAAATACCCCTGTATTGATTGAATTTATGATAGCTACTGAGGAGATTGTGCTGCCCATGGTAAAAGGCGGCAATCCCATGACGGAAATGATTCTGAAATAGGGGGATGTACAATGAAAAACAGATGGATTGCGTTATATGTAGAAAACCAGGTGGGCGTCTTAGCGAAAGTTTCCGGTCTTTTTTCCGGAAAAGCCTATAATCTGCAGAGCCTTACGGTGGGAACTACGGAGGATGAGACAGTGTCTCGAATGACAATCTGCGTCACCAGCGACGATATCACTTTTGAGCAGATTAAGAAGCAGTTAAACCGTATGGTGGAGGTTATCAAAGTGATTGACCTTACGGATATGCCCATTCATATGAAAGAAATTTTGTTTGCAAAAGTAAAAGAGTGTTCTGTGGCAGAGAAGGCAGAACTGTTTCAGATTGCACAGGTATTTCATGTGGAAGTGTCTGACATTGGAACGGACAGCGTTCTGCTGGAGTGCAAGATGACAGAACGGCGCAACAATGAGCTGATTGATTTACTGCGGAGCAAATACAAACATATCGAAATCGTCCGGGGCGGAGCGGTGGCTATTGAGTCCATCAGTACTTCCTGTGCCGGCAGAAGCGAATATTTCAGAAAGTAAGGTGAAATCTATGCGTAAAATTTTGGTTGTTGTGGACATGCAGAAAGATTTTATTGACGGTTCCCTGGGAACGCCGGAAGCCCAGGCCATTGTGGATTCAGTGATAGAGAAGATGAAAACCTATGACAAAGCGAATATTTATGTGACAAGGGACACCCACAAAGAGGACTATCTTGAGACGGAAGAGGGAAAGAATCTTCCTGTGGTACACTGCGTGAAAGAGACGGCAGGCTGGCAGCTGCACCCGAAAATTGAAGCCCTTGCAGATAGTTCTCATATCATTGACAAGCCGACTTTTGGTTCTCTGAGACTGATGGAACTGCTGAAACAGGAAAATGAAAGAGAGCCTCTGGAAATGGAACTTGTGGGATTATGTACGGATATCTGTGTGGTGAGCAATGCCCTTTTGCTGAAAGCGGCTATGCCGGAAAATAAAATCCGTGTGGATAGAACCTGCTGCGCAGGGGTAACGCCTGAATCCCATGAAGCTGCACTGATGACTATGAAAATGTGCCAGATAGCGACAGAGTAAGTCCGATAACCGTGAGAAAGTCCAGAGGAGAGCGGCCGTGTATTTTGTATATGGAGAAACAGAGACAGAGTATTTAAAAAAGAAGGACAGGAAGCTGGCGGAGGTTATTGACAAAATCGGACATGTGAAGCGTGAGGTGGACCCGGATTTGTTTTCTGCGGTAGTTCATCACATTGTGGGCCAGCAGATTTCCACAAAAGCGCAGCATACCATCTGGCAGAGAATGCGGGATGTTTATGGGCAGATGACGCCTGATGCCATTGGAAATACAGAGACAAGCCAGCTGCAGTCTTTTGGCATAACTTTCCGGAAAGCAGAGTATATCAAGGATTTTGCAGGGAAAGTCCTGCGGGATGAGTTCAATTTGGCGGCAGTGGAGCAGATGCCGGATGAGGAAGCCATTGCCGCATTGTCCGGATTGAAAGGGATAGGCGTGTGGACGGCAGAGATGATACTGCTGTTCTGTCTTCAGAGGCCGAATGTGTTCAGCTATGGAGATTTGGCGATTTTGAGAGGGATGCGGATGGTTTACCATCACAGGAAAATTGACAGGGAGCTGTTTGAAAAATACCGCAGACGGCTGTCTCCATACTGCAGCGTGGCCAGTCTGTATTTTTGGGCAGTGGCGGGAGGCGCCGTTGAAGGAATGAAAGATTATGCACCTCAGAAGAGAAAATAGGATTTGTCCGGGCAGGCGGAGACGGGAGGTGTCTGCGCTGAAAGGTATAAAAGGGGGCTGCTGCAAAATAGCAGGTTCCTGCGGGATAAGGTACAGATATTATTATGCTGTAACGATATCCGGCAGAACCGCCGTATTTTGCAGCAGCCCTCTTTGCCGGCATTTCAACATCCGGTTAAAATGGATTCCTGTAATTACCTGGCCAAAATATCTACAATTTCCCCGATATACATGGTGTGCAGATTGCCGTCATCTTTGCCGGAATACCATTTTTCCTTAATTTCCGGGCTTAAGAAGTGAGCTTCTGTGATAGGTACGGCAGCTTTTTTCTTACAGAGCAGTACGAAATTCCCTTCATCCACATATGGAATATTGTCTTTGTAGTCTAGGGTCAGACCGGATGTTTTAAATTTATCTTCCATCCGTCCGGAGACAATTCCAAAATATTTCAAATCATTTTTAAATTTCTGGTCAAAAAAAGTGCAGGAGAAGTATTCTCCATTGTCAATAAACTTCTTGGTGTATCTGTTTTCACGGACAAAAATAAAAGCGGTATTCTGTCCCCAGAGGACGCCAAACCCTCCCCAGCTTGCAGTCATGCCATTGACTTTTTCCTGATTACCGGCGGTGATTATCATCCATTCATCTGCCAGCTTGGTAAAAGGATTGAGTTCTAATAAATCAATTGGATAAGGTTGAAACTGATGATGCATAATAAGTCTCCTTTGCTGTTTTATGAAAGATTTGTAACTGCAGATGAAAAGCAGTTATAGTACCCTCAGCGAACAAAGGAACACACACCCCCTTGTTCACTGAGGGTACTTTGAGTATACATCATTTTCCTTTTGTTTAGATATGCAGAAAAGTTATTAAAATACGGATATATATAAAATAGAATTATGGGAAATATAAGCCCTGGGAATAATCTTGACAGTTATGTAAAAAAGTATAATAATTGTAAAAAAGTAATTTGTAACTATTCAGAACCCCATGGAAATAGAAAGTCAGACCGTTCAAATTTAATTTGAAAAGGGCTGAATTACTATTTCCATGAGGGTGATAATCCCTTCAGCCACAGACAAAAGCCCTGTTAAAGGCGCATGACAGCGTAGCTGGAATGTCTGTGGCTTGGGGTTCTGAATGGTTACCGTAAGTTACAGTTATAGCCAGAATCTGCAGATATGAAAAACAGACTGCCGATAGGACAGCCTGCAATGCAGGCAGAAGCGCAAATCAGGATGGAGGAGACGTTATGGATATCAAATTTATAAAAAGAGATGAGTTAAAAGAGAAACCAGACCAGAAAAATCTGGGATTTGGCAAATATATGACAGACTATATGTTTGTGATGGACTGGGATAAAGGGACAGGCTGGCACGATGCCAGAATTGAGCCGTATGGCCCTGTGGAAATCAATCCTTCCTGTGTGACGCTTCACTATGCCCAGGAGACATTTGAGGGGCTGAAGGCGTATCGCACCAAAGAGGACAAAATCTTGCTGTTTCGTCCGGAAATGAATGCCAGAAGAATGATTACTTCCAATGAGCGTCTGTGTATGCCGGGATTTCCGGAGGATATGTTTGTGGAAGCCATAGAAGAACTGGTGAAAGTGGAGCGGGACTGGATTCCCTCAGAACCGGGAACTTCCCTGTACATTCGTCCTTTTGTGTTTGCCACAGAGGCATCTTTAGGGGTTCATATGGCTATTTCTTACAAGTTTATGATTATCTGCTGTCCGGTAGGCGCTTATTATCCGGAGGGCATTAACCCAGTGAAAATTCTGGTGGAAGACGAGTTGGTACGTGCAGTGAAAGGCGGAACCGGAAACACAAAATGCGGTGGAAACTATGCGGCTTCTATTTTAGGCCAGGTGAGAGCGGAAGAAAAGGGATGTACCCAGGTGCTGTGGCTGGACGGCGTTCACAGAAAATACGTGGAAGAAGTGGGTACCATGAACATCATGTTTAAAATCAATGGGGAAATCTATACAGCGCCTATTGAGGGAACAGTCCTTCCAGGTGTTACCAGAGATTCCATCCTTCATATTTTAAAAGATTGGGGTTATAAAGTAAACGAGACGCATCTCTCCGTAGATGATTTGATGAAAGCAGGACATGACGGCACGTTAGAGGAGTCGTTCGGCACGGGAACAGCGGCAGTCATTTCTCCGGTAGGTGAGTTCGTATACAAAGATGATTCCGTAATCGTAAATGATTTTAAGATAGGAGAATTGACACAGCGTCTCTACGATTATCTCACAGGAATTCAGTGGGGAAATGAGACAGATAAGTACGGATGGACACGGGAAGTAAAATAGAGAGTTTTGAGAAATGTGCACGCATTTTGGTGAGGGAGCATACACTATAAATAAGTGTAGAAATTGAGAGGTGTTTATGCAAAATCATCAATTGCGTGCAGCGCAGGTAAATCATGTGGACAATGGGACAATGAAGATTCAGGTAACTTCCACTGTGGGGTTAATTCCCGTGGAAAATGCCAGAGTTACCATTTCCTACACAGGAGACCCGGAGAATACATTAGAACAGATTTCCACCAATGCAGAAGGCCAGTCTGAGGTTTTGACCCTTGCGGCGCCCCCTTTGGAATACAGTATGGAGCCGGACCAGTCGCAGCCTTATGCTGAATATACGGTAGAGGTGGAAGCGGAAGGATATCGTCCCGTCAGTGTGGAAGGAGTGGATGTTTTCTCGGGAGAGCTGTCTCTTCAAAATGTGAAGATGGAGCCCTTGGAAGTGTCGGAACAAGATATGAAAAATATTGTGATTCCTGCAAACACTCTTTTCGGCAATTTTCCGCCCAAGATTGCGGAGGCAGAAATCAAACCTGTGGACGAGAGCGGAGAGATTGTCTTAAGCAGGGTAGTGGTTCCGGAATATGTGGTGGTTCACGACGGTACTCCGGGAGATTCCACAGCCGGGGATTATTATGTAAAATACAAAGATTATATTAAAAATGTGGCTTCTAGTGAAATCTATGCTACTTGGCCGGACAGCACCATCCGGGCCAATATTCTGGCTATCATGTCGTTTACCATGAACCGGGTGTATACGGAGTGGTACCGCAACAAGGGCTATGATTTCACCATTACCTCCTCCACTGCCTATGACCACAAATGGGTCTATGGGAGAAATTATTTTGCCAGCATTTCCCGTGTTGTAGATGAGATGTTCACGAATTTTCTGTCCAGACCCAACGTAAAACAGCCGATTTTGACCCAGTACTGTGATGGACAGAGAGTTACCTGCCCCAATTGGCTGAGCCAGTGGGGCTCTAAATATCTGGGGGACCAAAATTACAGCGCGATAGAGATTCTTCGTTACTACTATGGGAGCAACATGTATATTAACGAGGCAGAGGAAATCTCCGGGATTCCAGCGTCCTGGCCCAGAGAGAATCTCCAGGTGGGCTCCACCGGACAGAAAGTGCGTCAGATGCAGGAGCAGTTAAACCGTATTGCACAGGTGTACACATCCATTCCCAGAATTACGGCGGACGGTTCTTTTGGTCCGGCGACGCAGACGGCTGTCCGCAGATTTCAGTCTGTGTTTGGTCTGCCTCAGACCGGAGTGGTGGATTATGCCACCTGGTATAAAATTTCTGAAATTTATGTGGGAGTGACCAGGATTGCCGAGCTGGTATGACGAGTTCGGCCCAGGCAGATATGAGATGAATTTCCAGTTTGAAAAGTCGAAAATCTTTTTGTATCAAAGGAATGATTTTTACTGATTGACAAAACGCTGGGAAAAAGGTACAGTAGATGGGTAACTACAAAAAGATACAATCGCGATGAATGAAAGGGGAAAATATGGCAGACTTAAAAGGTACAAAAACACAGAAGAATTTAGAGGCAGCTTTTGCAGGAGAATCCATGGCAAGAAATAAATATACATATTTTGCCAGCAAAGCGAAAAAAGATGGGTATGTACAGATTGCCAGTATTTTTGAGGAGACAGCAGCAAACGAAAAAGAACATGCAAAAATGTGGTATAAATTACTGAACGGCGGTGTTGGAACAACAGAGGAAAATCTGAAAGCTGCAGCAGAAGGAGAGAATTACGAGTGGACTGACATGTATGCGCAGTTTGCAAAAGAGGCAAGAGAAGAAGGCTTTGATGAAATTGCAGAGCTGTTCGAAGGGGTTGCCAAAATAGAAAAAGAGCATGAAGAGAGATATCGCAAACTTCTTGACAATGTAACGGGCAAGACAGTATTTTCCAAAGATGGAGATGCAATCTGGCAGTGCAGTAACTGCGGTCACATCTGCGTGGGAAAAGAGGCTCCGGAAGAATGTCCGGTGTGTGCTCACTCCCGTGCTTATTTCCAGTTAAAAGCAGAGAATTATTAAGAATCTGCCGATACAGCAGAATGAAGACCGTCTTTATCAATTTTGTGATAAGGACGGTTTTTCTTTCGTAAGGTTTTTTTGTTGACAGACGTGAATTCAGATGGGAAAACAGGAATATGTTTGAGACTGCTGGTCGTAAAGCCGGCAGCCCGTGGAAATCGAAATAGGAAAAAGAAGTGGAGAAATTATGAGAAAGTTAGGAAAAAGAACAGGATTTTTTTGGCTTTTGATAGGATGCATCTTTTGCGGCAGTGTGTTGATTTTTTCGGGGACGAATTATGCTGCCGGCGGGAAGCCGGGAGACAACAGAGAAATTTTTGTGGGGTATAGCGAGAGAGACGATATCATTCAGATGAACGAAAACGGGGAATTTTACGGATATGGCGTTTCTTATTTGAATGAACTTTCTAAATATACAGGCTGGGATTATCGGTATGTAAAGATTCCGGAGGGAGAAGAAATTTCCAGTCTGCTGGAGGGGGAAATAGATTTGCTTTGCAATCTGCCCAGAGATTGTGTAGAAAAAGAAGAATTGATATTCAGCCAAGAGGAAGTGGGAATAGAATACGGAATGCTCTGTGGGCTCAGAGATAATTATGAAATATTTTTTCAGGATTATAAGGCCATCAGCGGGAAGAAAATCGGAGTGGTGCCAGGCGGAAATTTGGAGAAAAGTCTTGAAGAGTATGCCAAAGAAAATGGAATATTTTACAAATTGGTATATTTTGAAAATTACAAGGAGTTGAAAGAGGCCCTTCAAAAACAATCAGTAGATATGGCTTTGGTTTCTAGTCTGAAAGAGACGAGAGATTTTAAATATGTCGGAAAGACAGAACAAAAAGAACTGTATGCCGCAGTATCGAAAGAACACGCTTTTCTGATGGAAGAGTGGGACAAAGCCAACAGAAAAATGTGGCAGGAAAATCCCTTTTTCCGTTCTTCCTCATACGAATCTTTTTATGGAAATCCGGCCCAGAAATTGACAGGTCTCACCAGGGAAGAGCATGAGGTTATCCGCCACAGCCAGCCTTTGCGGGTAGCCTATGATGCCAACAGCTATCCGCTGGAATATACGGATGAAAAGACTGGGGAATATGCCGGTGTTTACGCGGCGGCGATGGGATTAATTGCAGAGGAGAGCGGTCTGAAATTTGAATTCGTTCCTCTGGAAGATTTTTCAGAGGTCTGGGATATGGCGGCCAGCGGAGAAGTGGATTTGATTGCAGGAACTTATGCCAATGACAAGATGGCCGAGTGTTATCACATGATATATTCCAAAACGTATCTGTCTGCGAAGTATACTTTGATTGGCCGGCAGGATTTGGAAGTCAAAGATGGAATTTCTATAGCTCTGCCGGAAAATTATGTTGGACTGCGGTATTTTTTTCAGGCGGAAGAGCCTGCCTGGGAGATTGCATCGTACAAAAGTGTAAAAGACTGCCTGAAAGCAGTAAATAATGGAAAGGCAGACATTACGGCGGTGAATTCTATTTTTCTGCAGACTACATATAATCTGAAATATTATAAGAATCTCAAAACAATTGAGGGAGAGGAAAAAGATTTTCCCATCAGCATGGGAATCGGAAGTGGGCACGGCAAAGAACTGAAAAATATTTTAGATAAAGCCATTGACCGAATTCCGCAACAGGAATTTGAGAGATGTGTGATGAAATATACCATCAATATGGCTTATGAACCGACAGCAGCAGAGGTCTTGACCAGATTTTTTCCGCATATCTGCGTGGTATTGCTGGGAATTGTAGTGCTGGCAGCAGCTCTTGTCCGAAAAGGAGAGAGCCATTTCCGGAGTCTTGCCATGACAGACTCTATCACGGGTTTGTGGAACCGTGTGAAATTTTACCAGAACGCACATGAAATTTTAGAAAAAAACAGAGATAAAATTTATCTTTTGATTGTGCTGGACATCAATAAATTTAAATTTATCAACAATGATTTCGGCTCAAAAGTGGGAGATAAAATATTGTATGTGCTGGGGGAGCGGATTCAGGATATTTTTGCAGAAAAGGGATATTTTGCCCGCAATACGGCAGACATATTTTTGATTTTGATTGAGGAGAAAGACTACAAACCTGAAATGCTGGAGCCGTTAAATCAGGCGATTTATTTTGATAACAATGGAAAACGTCAGTATTATAAAATTGTGGTGAAAGCTGGAATCAGAAGAATTCTTCCTGGAGAGGACAGGACAGATTTGATTCTATATGCAGACCAGGCTTCCATGGCCCGCAAAACAATAAAAGACGTTTCAGATAAAAATCAGGCTTACTATGATGAAAAAATGAAACGCACACTTGAACGGGAAAATGCCATTGAAAAAAAGATGGAATCGGCATTGGCAGACGAGGAGTTTCAAGTATATCTTCAGCCTAAATATGACCTTCGTTCGGAGCAGGTCATGGGGGCGGAGGCACTGGTACGCTGGATAGATTCGGAAAAAGGAATGGTTCCACCGGATGAATTTATCCCCTTGTTTGAGAAAAATGGATTTATTCTCAAAGTAGATTTTTATGTGTATGAGGAAGTTCTAAAACGCATGGCACGCTGGAAAGCGGAAGGAAAAGAATTGATTTGCGTATCTGTAAACGTGTCGCGGGTACACATCAGCACGGCAGATTTCTTTACCAAGCTGAATCAGCTGATGGAAAAATATAAGATACCGAGAAGATATTTTGAATTGGAGCTGACGGAGACGATTATGGGCGGTGAGATGGGCCTCATCAAAACATTTATTCAGGAGTGCAAAAAAGAAGGGTATAAAGTGTCCATTGACGATTTTGGAAGCGGTTATTCTTCCCTGAATCTTCTAAAAGAGCTGCCGGTGGATATTTTGAAGATAGACAAAGGTTTTCTGGACGAAGCAGAGGAATCCAGGCGCAGCAACATCATTGTGGAACAGGTGGTGGAGATGGCCAAACGAATGGAAATTAAAACGCTGTGTGAAGGAGTTGAGACAAAGAAACAACTGTCATTTCTGAAACGAATCGGATGCGACATGGCTCAGGGATATCTGTTTTCAAAGCCGATACCGATGGAAGAGTTTGAAAAAATGATATAAAGAGTTTAAAGATGAAAAATTCGGATATGCTATATTGTGAAATAAAATGATAAAGAAAAGGAGTGAAAGATATGAATTTTTTTAAATGCAGAGAGTGCGGCAGTATAGCATTGGAAATCGTTACGGGAGAATGTGATAGCGCAAAAGTATTTCAGGAGCTGAATGCAAATACTACGGATGCTTCCGGTGAAAAACACGTTCCGGTGGTGGAGAAAAAAGGAGATACTATTGTGGTGAAAGTGGGAGAGCTGGAACATCCCATGCTGAAAGAGCATTATATCATGTGGATTTATCTGGAAACAGAACAGGGCGGACATTTGAGAAAACTTTCTCCGGGAGAGAAGCCGGAGGCAGAATTTCTCCTGGCTTCCAGTGAGAAGCCAATCGCAGCTTATGAGTACTGTAATCTGCATGGATTATGGAAAGCAGAGATAAAATAACAGGTACTGCCAGGCAAAATGAGAGCTGGGATTATGCGGAGCAACAGTGAAAAACATCTATGATTATCAGGGAATTCCTGCAAAAAACAGGAAGAAAAACCTGATTGGTACTGGTTAGACCAGGGGTTTGATAAAATAATGACAAATTTAACGGAAGAAATTCGTAAGAATCGACGAGATTACGTCTAAATTATTAAAAAACTTGAAAAATTATAAAGAAAGTGTTAAAATTTTATCAAATAACTGGTTAGACCAGTAGAAATTCATAGTAGTGTAAGGAGGATATGTACTATGTTGTTCCAAATCTATGGCGATAATGCCATGTATCAGCTGCTTGGCTGGGTGCTCGTATTTACAGCGTTGGTTGTCTGTAATGAGATTGCCCGCCGGACAAAGGCAGGAGGCATTTTCTTTTTTCTGGTTCTTCCCGCCGCTTTGACTGTTTATTTTATTGCGATTGCGGTTGGAGCATCTTCTGGAGCCGAATGGGCGGTAAACAACCAGACACATCTTTATATGGGCGGCTGGTTCCATTATGCGAAACTGTATGCGGCGGCGGCAGGCTGTGTCGGTTTCATGATGCTCAAATACAAATGGGGTATTGGCAAAACGGAATGGTTCAAAGTATTTCCATTTGTAATTGTTGCAATTAACATTCTGATTGCGGTAGGTTCTGATTTTGAGTCTGCTATCAAAGGCGCTCAGGCGCTGGCAGAGACAGGTTCCAGATATTGGTTTTCCAACGAGGGCGTTTGGCGTTACGGCGGCTGGTGGAACTGGGTGAACGGTATCGCAGGAATCATCAACATTTTCTGTATGACTGGCTGGTGGGGAATCTACACTTCCAAGAAGAAAGATGATATGCTGTGGCCGGATATGACATGGTGCTTTATCATTGCATATGATTTGTGGAATTTTGAGTATACATATCTGAATCTTCCGACCCATTCCTGGTATTGCGGTTTTGCATTGCTGCTGGCACCCACTTTTGCGAATAAGTTCTGGAACAAGGGAGGCTGGATTCAGAATCGTGCCAATACGCTGGCAACTTGGTGTATGTTTGCGCAGGTATTCCCGTTATTCCAGGTAAGCGGTAAGTTTTCCGTACTTCCGTCCCTCTATGGACCGGGATATGCAGACGGTATGGCTTTGACAAATGCTTCACAGCCGACTTTTGCAGACCCGAAAGCACAGGGAATCGTAGCGTTGATTGCACTTGGGGCAAATGTAATCTGCCTGACAGCCATTATCAAACGTGCGATTGAACAGAAGAAGAATCCATACAAGCAGGAAATCTTTACAGACCAGAAGGACTTCCAGATTGCTATGGCAAGAGCAGAGGAGCAGTAGAACCTCTCTGGTATTTTGTAGGGAAGAGTAAATTTCATAAATAGCGGGAGGCTGTGTGTGGTTGTTCATACACAGCCTTTTGCTTTCAATTGTGATTTTGACGCTGCAGACTTGGATATTTATCTGAGCCAATAAAAAATAGAGTGGGGAAACGATATGAAATTGCGAGGATTGATTCTTTTTTTTCATGAAATGAACGTTGCGAAACCGGATGATTTGGAGCGTTTTGTCATGGAAGACGGATTGACGGAACTGCTGGACGGCATTTACCGCTATGGGGTGCAGATTATCAATTTGGATACGTTTCAGGCGGATAGTCCGGAAAAATTAAAAATTGTTTTAACACTCCACAGGCTGGAGCCGGAGGAGTGTTTGATGATTGGAGCCTCAGACAAGGCTTTTGCGGCGATTGAGGGAATGAAAATTGCAGCAGTGGGATATGTCAATCCATTTTTGCCCAATCAAAAATTAGGCAGGGCAAAAATGGTGGTGGAAGGCTTTGAGGAAGTGGATTTTTATTTTCTGGAGCGCATGTATCAGCGGGAGCATGGACTCCCCTGGACTGTGATTGAGACGAGGCGGTGCTTTTTGCGGGAAATGACACTGGAGGATTTGGATGAATTATATCAGATGTATTCCGAGGACAGTATCAGCCGTTATGTGGAAGGATTGTATGAAAATAGAGAAAAAGAGGAAGAATATACCAGAGCGTATATTCGAAATATGTATGGTTTCTACGGATATGGCATGTGGGTGGCAGTGGAAAGGTCCAGCGGAGCAATAATCGGAAGAGCAGGTTTGAACCACCGTGATATTCAGGGGGAGCCCTTTCTGGAAATGGGTTATATGATTAGAGAAAAATATCAGCGTCAGGGATTTGCTACAGAACTGTGCCAGGGGATTCTTCAGTTTGCGGAGGAAGCCACAGAATTTGAGGAGATTCACTGCCTGATAGAGAAAGGAAACCAAAATTCCATTCATCTAGCGGAAAAGTTGGGATTTATCTGGCAGGATGAGATGAAAATTCAGAGAAAGAGTATGCAAAGGTACACGAAAACATTGCATTTTCGCTGAAAATTATTTATAATGTAGATTATCTGAAATTGCGGGAGCAATTTCAGATAATCTAACGAGGAAAAATGCTTTGCATTTTTTCGAGTAAAAAAGCGGGAGCAATTTCAGATAATCTAACGAGGAAAAATGCTTTG
>JAAWLS010000006.1 GCA_022798035.1 Lachnospiraceae bacterium
ATTGAGATATTGGTCGTATACTTTCAGGCATTTGTCATAGTGCTTGTTCTGCCAAATATCATTTTCGCTGACACGCCAGCTTGTATTTTCATTTTTCTCCAGTCCCTTTAACCGTTTCTTCTGTTCCTTCTGTCCAATATGGAAAAAGAATTTCATCACGAGATAGCCGTTGTTGGTCAGCTGCCGTTCAAAACGCTTTACGCTGTCAATTCTCTCCTTGTACTGCTTCTCCTTCATCTCACCGTGAAGGCAGTCTCTTGTCACTTCATCCATCCAGCCGGAATCCAGAAAACAAAATTTGCCTGCCTCCGGAATTTTCACAAAATAGCGATACAGAAACGGCTTGCGCAGCTCCTCTTCCGTGGGAATATCCATCGTAGCGGCCTTGAAGAATCTGGGGTCAATTTCACGGATAATTTTCCCTAAAATACTTCCTTTCCCTGCAGTTCCCCAGCCTTCAAACAATACCAGAACCGGAAGTTTGTGCTCCTTAATCTGCATCTGCTGCACCGCCAATTTCGCCCTGGCCGCCTTAAGGCGCTCCTCCAGTTCCTCTTCCCCCGGCCGCTCCGGCCTGTTCCAGTTTTTCAGCATACCTTCTCCTCCTTTTATTTTATATTCAGATAATTGTAAAACTCAATATTTCACGGCAAATCCCCGCTCTTTGGGGTTCGTCTCCATTCGTTCTCTGGTTATCCAGTCAATACGGATGTAATCGTCCTGCTGCAGAGATTGAATAATCATATCAATGCATTCCTCTCTGCCTTGCATCTGTGTTTCCACAGAACCGTCATAATTGTTCTGAATCCATCCAGTCACTCCGTAATGATTGGCCAGACATTTTGCCCGAAATCGAAACCCTACCCCCTGTACTCTTCCGGTAAATATCAGATGTTCTCGTATCATCTCCATTATTTTAACAATTTCTCCCATTCTTCCGGCTTAAATCCTGTGGTAATTCCATGCTCCGTAATCAAAATCGGACGTTTCACCAGCATGCCATCTGTGGACAGAAGCTGATATTTTTCTTCCAGAGACATTTCAGGCAGGCGGTCTTTTAGCTTCATCTCTTTGTACAGCATACCGCTGGTATTAAAAAACCGCTTGATATCCAGTCCGCTCCTCTCATGCCATTCCTTTAATTCTTCCTGAGTGGGATTCCGTTCTTTGATGTGGCGTTCTTCCAATGATACTCCCTGCTCCTGAAGCCACTTTTTTGCTTTTTGACAGGTAGTGCATTTTGGATATTCAATCAACAGACATTCCATGTCAATAACCTCCTTGCTTTCCTTATAATAAAGATTCTCCTTTTTACCCTTTAAAATACGAATTACCGCACCAGCAATTTATAAAACAAAAATGCAATCACAATTCCGATAACACTCGCAATATTTATCTTAATCGTAAGCCCTAATGTGAGAACAAAGGCTCCTAAATCCAACACCAGCGGACTGGTCAGTCCAAACACCTGCCCGTAGTTCAGCCAGCTTAAGGCGTCAATTCCTCCACAGTAGCTGCCGATTACCGTCCCGATAATAAGTCCGATCAACATAATGAAGATGATGACCCAGCTGTTCCTTACTTTCATTCTATTATCCTCCTCATTTTTCCTGCCGTGTCTGTTTTTATTTTAGAACAATCTTCCTGTAAAGTCAATTTCTACGTGAGCTGAACCATCATTTAACAACAGTTCAGCCACCATTTATCAGATGGGTAATTTCTGTTCACATAAATGCCCACATACGATAAATGATGGCTGAACCGCCGCTTATTTCTTATACGCAAAATTATGGAAAAGCCGGGAGACTGCGCCTCTGTTTTCAGGCAGAAATTTTCCGCCGTACTTCCGCAGAATCATTCCAGTTACCAAACACACTTCCGACAAAAGCCCATATCCTGCCGTTTGAAAAAAACAATTCATCCAGCGGTCATCCAGACTGGATTTAGACATCCGAATCAGCTTTCTGGCTCCCTCCTGTTTTTTCTCCCACAACTCTGTCCAAAAAGAAAAATCTGACCAGCGGGTGGGAATGTAATCATCTGGAATCTGCACCCATTTTTTTAAGAGAACCGTCGATATAATTACCATCAACAGGGCCAGGACCGCCGTCACCGCTTTCTTTTGAATGACTTCCTGCTCTTTGTATTGATGGTGCAGGTACACGCAGAAAAAAAAGCAAATCGTAGCAGGAAACAGCAGTACGCAGAATCCGCCCAGCCCCCGCAGCAGTTCCGTATCCAGAATTTTTACAGAAAGATTATACTGGTTTTCCCACACAGACTGTAAATCACCGATGGATAAATGCGCTGGTTTTTGCACCGTCAACCGATTCAACAGGCCTTCCTCCAAAGATTCCTGCCTGCCTCCATCTGTCTGCCCGCCCTCAGAAAATCCTCCGCCGTCTGCCTTAGAAGAGTTTCCGTCCTTTTGGTATTCTCCCATGCTTTTTTCTGCTTTGGCATGGGAAGAGCTGCCCTGGCTTACCTGAAATACTGCCATTTTCTCACTGTTCTTTATCACGCCCCGAATGACATAATTCTCACCTTCATAAGATATCTCCTTCCCCGTCACCTGGGTGTCTCCAAAAAGTTTCCAGGCTGTCTCTTCATCAATCAGACAGCCCTGTCCATCTCCAAAAACAGGCAGAGAGCACTCCTCAAACAAAAGCTCTGGCTTTCCGCATAAGAATACTGCATCTGCCTGGGCTGCCGCCGACAGATTCTCATTGGACAAAATTACATTTTTCTTCTCACCCCAGAAACAGAAATCTAAAGCTTCTCCTGTTTTCTCCTCTCTCTGTCCCGGCTCCTCCGCTTTTTGCTTCTGTTCTGCTGCCGTTAAAGCCTCCCGGCCGCTCAAAGGCTGTTCTAAATAGAACATCACACTGTCTTTTGTCCAGACAAAGCTCCCCCAGGCCACAGCCGACAGGTAAAAGAAAACCAGTCCAAATCCAATCAATCCCGCGGCCGCCAAATATTTTTTGTTATATGACCCGTGTCTTTTCATGTTTCCTTCTTTCTGACTCTGCTGCCCTCTTCAATCAACCTGCTGGAGCTGCTGATAATCTCCTGTTCTCCTGTCAAAAGTCCTTCTTCCAACGCCGCCTTGGTACTGTTTTTGTCCACCACATTCACACTCAGACGTTTTACCACCAGCTCTTTTCCCATTACTCCCTGCTGTTCTTCCGCAATCAATACATAGCTTCCCTCCTGGCTTTCGTGCAGGGCCTGAATGGGAATTACAGCGGAATAATTTTTGGATTTCTGTACAACCTCAACGTCCGCCATCGTTCCTGCTTCCAGAACCCCTTCCGGCAAATCAATGACAATGTCGAGCAAGGTTTTATCCTCTTCATTTCCCGTGACGTTAGTGACTGTATAGTCGTTTATCTTCTCTTTGCTGCCAGAGGCGGAAATAGTTACCGGGCTTCCTTTCTGCACATATTTCTCCTGATTTTTGTCTACAGAAACCCTCAAACGGCTTCCCTGGGAGGTGTCAGCCAGACGCAGAGCTGTTCCATCCGTGGTAAAATCCCCTGTAGTCACTGCAATCTGCGTCACCACACCCCGGACGGGAGCTGTAATTTTTCCCTCCGCCTCTTTCAAAGCCAGTAATTTGCTCAACGCAAGTTCCTGCTGCTGTCTGGTAATCTCGTTCTGTTTGGAAGTCGTGTCTGTGGCTGGCTGACGGGAAGCATCTTCTAAAGCTCTGGCCGCATTTTTCACATTGTCTGCCCTGGAAGAAACTGCTGCATCATAGGCCGCTTTTGCCTCTGCCGCCGCCTGCTCCAGCTGGGCTTTCTGCGCTTCCCAGTCTGTCTTATCATTTGCACCAGAATTTTCCTCTTCCCCCGCCTTTTGCTCCTCCTCTGTCTCTTTCTGAGGATTATCTGCCCCGTCCGGCTCACCCTTTTCTTCCTCATCCTCCTTGGAATCCTTGTTCCCCACTCCCATTTTCTCCAGTTTCCCTTCTATGTCTTTATTTTGACTTTCCTGCTGGCTTTTCTGAAGAAATTCTTCTAATGCCCGCTGTGCATTGTCCCAGGCTGCCTTTGCCTCCGCCACGGAAATCTCCCCGTTTGTCACAGCCTGATTGTAATCTTCTTGTGCCCGGTTTTTTGCCACATCTCTGTTCTGCAGTTCTATATTTCTTGCGCTCTGTGCGTCCTGATTCTGCAGTTTTTCTTTCTCCAATTCCTGTCTTGCCGTCAAAATCTGCTCTTCCAGCTTTTCCAAATCTATTTGAAACAGCAGTTCTCCTTCTTCCACCGTCTGGCCTTCCTGCACACAGATTTCTTTTACCCGCTGTCCGCTCTCCGTGTACACTGCAACCTCTTTTCCTGCTTCTACCCTGCCGCTGCCGCTGACTCTGTGCTCTATGGTTCCCGTGGCTATCTTTACTGTTTCCACTCTTGCCATGGAAGCTCCGCTCACTGCCCTTGACAGAATGGTAAACACCAGCATTACCGCCAGAAAGCCGCCGAATATTTGAAATATTTTCTTTCTATCCATCTGTCCTCTCATCCTTTCTGAGCCTCTATTCTTTGACTGCCCCCGCCATAATTCCTTTTTCCAGATAATCCTGTCCTCCCAGAAAAATTAACAGCGCCGGGAAAAACGTGATAACGGAAGCGGCAAAAGCCATTCCGGATTTGCTGATTGAGGTAATATCCGGCAGGAAAATAGAAAGCGGAAACAAACTTTTTTCCTTTAAAAATGTCAAAGGCTGCTCAATCAAACTCCAGTACTCCAAAAATCCCAGCACCACGGCTGCAATAATTCCAGAAGAACCTACCGGCACTGCAATATAGACAAACAGCTGCCACTCTTTCGCCCCATCCAGTTTGGCCGATTCCACCAAACTGTCCGGAATCTCCCGAAAAAACCGGTACACCGTAAACACTGGAAATGTGGAGAAGATTCCTGGCAGAATAATGCCCCACAAATTATCTGTCAAAAGCAGTTTATCCAGAATCAGATAATCAGAGAGCATCAGCACCTGAAAGGGCATCAGCATCAATATCATATAAATTAAAAAAAATATTTTCTTTCCCCGAAACTCATATTTTGCAAATCCCCAGGCTGCCATAATCCCTACCACAAGCTGTCCTGCCAGCACGCCCAGAGTAATCTTGACAGAATTCCAAAACATAACGAAAAATTCCGGCGAATCCAAAAAAATTTCCACGTAATTTTTCAAAGTGGGAAATTTAGGCAGAAGGGGAAAATCCACATATCCTTCATTTCCTGCAATCACTGCTCCCAGATAATTTTTCAGCTCATCATTTCCCATAAGGGAACCCGCAGTCAGAAAGAATACTGGATAGAGAGCCAGCACCGCCAACACTGCCAAAATTCCCCAAAGCAGCTTTCTTCCTATATGAGCCTGTGTCCATTTCTGATAAATTTTCTGCCTTGTCGTCTTCATGCCTGTCATATTCTCTGCCTTTCTCTAACCTGTCTCATAACCGTCCCCGCTGTCCCACGCCTTCTGCAGAAGCAGAATCAGCCCAAGCAGAACCGCGCTTTCCACCACAGCCGCCGCAGCCATCTTGTCAAAAGAGAAGGAGCGGAACCAGTTGTTAAACAAATGCTGCATCATATAAATACTTTCATGAGGATAATCTCCTGCCACCAGATAAGCCTCCCGGAATACTTTAAAGGAGTTGAGAAAGGATAGAACTGTAATGGTATAGAGGGATGGTTTTAAATTAGGCAGAGTGATTTTAAAAAAAATCTGCCGCTCATCTGCTCCATCCACTCTCGCGGCCTCATAAATGCCTTCTGAAATTCCCGACAGTCCTGCCATCCAAAGTACGATATCATATCCCAGATTTTTCCAGATGTAGCTGAATACCAAAATCCAAAATGCATTGGGTGTATTCATCCAATCACTCTCTGTCACTCCAAACTTTCCCAGCCAGTGATTTACCAGTCCCTGAGAATGAAACAGCAGACGCCACACCAGCGCCACCGAGACTGCCGGAAGAGCCATGGGCATCAGGAAAGCGCTTTTAATCAGGCCTCCATATTTACTCTGGTATAATACCACTGCGCATACAAGAGCCGTCACAATCAACATGGGTATGCAGATTACGGTAAACAAAACCGTATTTTTCACTGCCAGAAGAAAAGCTGTATTTTCAAATATCATCTGATAATTTTTAAGTCCCACAAAATGATTGTCTACCGCTCCCACAAAGGAGCGGCGGATAACATCTGCGTAGGGAAGCAGATAAAAGAGCAGTACTCCCAGAAAACTGGGAAATATCCACAGAAATCCCCGCATGCTTTTTCTCTTCTTCTTCATAAATTGTCACCTTATGATTACAGCATTCTATTCCGCCAGATAAATATTGATTTTCTGCATAATAGCTTCTGTGGCTTCTTCTGGGCTGATTTCACCCTTTAAGACTTTCTCACCCTGCTCCGACACTGCCTCTTTTATCACATCGTCTCCCAGCGCCGGTGTCACCAGAGATTCCACCATCTCTGTCATTCTCTGAATTTCTTCCTGAGGTGTGGGCTCCATTGCATAACTGATGTGGACATCTGAATTTCCTGCACTTCCGCCAGAAATCAGACTTTCCATCCCTTCATATTCATGACCGTCAATCACAGAGAGAAACGATTCTTTCTCCACTGGAAATCCGCCCCGCTGAGAGACCTTCTGGGCTTCCGGAGAGAACAGATATTTTGCAAACTGCTCCGCTGTTTCCGGCTGAGCGCTTTTGCTGCTGACTCCCACAATCATACTGGGTACAAACACATTTTGCGACTGTCCTGGCATCAGCCCCCAGTCTCCGTTTTCCAGCTTCTCATTGACTGCATTCAGCATACCGTATTCTTGACTTTCATACAGACCTGTATTTACCTTTACTTTTCCTGCTAGCAAATCAAATTCTCCCCAGCTCAGGCTTGTGAGCCGGACTACGTCGATTCCCTCATTGTTCGCATATGCATAGGAAAGCGTCCTCTCATCTTCTTCAATGCTCTTGTCATACTCTCCATAGGCATTTTTCATTTTTGTTAAAAACTCTGTAATCTTTGACGCATCTAAAGTTCCGTCCTCTTTTTTCCAGGATGCCCCGCAGGTATACCAGAATTTATCCATGAGGATTTTGGGGTCTACGCCAGCCAGAACACCCTGTCTGCTGGTAAATGTGTCAAAATCCTCTCCCGGCGTGTAATCTTTGCCGCTGCCGTGGGCCATAGGAATTTTAAACCGGGCAGGAACCGCACAGAGCTGTCCTTCGTCATCTTTGTATGCATTTATAATATTTTCATAGTAATCTCCTTCGCTTTCTTTCAGGACAGGGGACAAATCCCGCAGAATCCCTTTTTCAATATAAGTATCCACAGGCATTCCATCCAGGAGTATCAAATCTGGTCCTTTGCCTGCCATAATTTCCGTAGTCAATGTTTTCAATGCGTCGGAAACCGTCATACCGCTTTCTTCTGACAAGGCCACCTGATAATTGACATAGATATCTGGATTTTCTTTCTGAAAACGGCTGATAGACTGTCCCAGCTCTCTGTTATTGCGCAGAGAGTACACTTTCAGCTCTTTTTCTGGTTTGGCCGGAACGTCCGGAGAATAAGTGTATTTCAACAGCGCTACCCCTGTGGGGGATTCGGAATTTTCATCGTTTGCCGCAATCAAAAGGCTTTGTTCATCAATCATGGTAAGGGCAATGGGATAGAAAGCGGGAGCTCCCAGAGAATTCATTCCTCCGTCAATAACCTGTTCCGCCACGTTTCCGCCGAATTGGTAATGGTACAAACCTTTGCTGGTAAGATAATAAAGGCTCTCTCCTCCATCCAAGGTTGAAACAGCATCTATATTTCCGCTTTCCGAAAGGCTTTTCTGCAGTACCTCTTCTGTACTCTGCTGCTCTCCGTTCTCTGTATCATAGCTTAGTGGCTCTGTCCCAATTGTCGCAAGCATCCGTTTTCCCACAGCATAATTCCGAACTTCCTCTTCACTGCTCTCAAATTCATAGGTCTGCTTCACGCTTCCATCCGCAGTGCTGACCTGATAAACGGTGTTGTTGATATCCATGATTAGAAGCTGGTCATTTCCAAGAAATTGAATATCCATTGCCAGGGCCTTCATCCCCTCTTCACTCTGTGGAATCTCAAAAGGCAGCACACTTGCTTTTCCTTCCTTATCCAGCACATAAATAACAGGCTTTATCCCACTGTCTTCAATTTTATTGTAGACGAATACTGCCTGCCCATCCTCAGACAATGCGCCATAATCAATATAGCCGTTATCGGCATCCTGGAGCTCTTCAGGGAAATCATAGGCTTTCTCCCAGCTGTCTCCACTGTCTTTGGAGTCCCAGGCTTCCTTATTTCCATTGTCGCCATTGTCACCAATCATCCGAATGGCTCCATCTTCCAATTTTTTCACATCGTAAATATTTCCAAGCACTATCGGCAGTTCCACGTCCTCTTCCAGAAAACGTCCCATAGCGGTTCCTTCCTGATTCTCCCCCGCTCCATTTGAACTGGTGCTTCCTTCTGTTCCTCCGTCTTTTTTCGTACACCCGGCAAAACTTCCCAGAATCAAAATTGTCGACAACAAGATTCCCGCTGCACGCTTCAATCTCTTATTTTTCATTTTCTTTACCTCCTGACATTGTTGATTTGGAATCTGAAAACAGAATATCACAGGAACCTCTAACCTTCCTCTAAAGGAACAGGAAATTTTTAGAGATTGTTTAGAGATATGGAAATTTCTGAAGAAGATATGGAAGAACTCATAAAAGAAGCCAAAACAGACGGCGTCTATGAAGAAATATAAGTGCAAATAATAGCAGCAGTTCACCCAACCGCCTCATTCATCTTGAAATAAACTTTCTTTTCTGATAGGATAATACATAATTATCAGGGAAAGGCGGTATACACCATGCGAATACTGATTATTGAAGACGACAAATCCCTTGCGGAAACACTCCGTTTCCAGCTGGAACAGAACCACTTTGAGACAGATGTCTGCCACGACGGGGAAGAAGGACTGCACTTCATTGAACAGAAATCCCATGATTTGATTCTTTTAGACCGTATGCTCCCCATTCTGGACGGCATCTCTGTACTGAAAATTACCCGGGCCAAGAACATTTCCACTCCCATTATTTTTGTCACTGCCCTGGGAGCTTTAAACGATAAAATCACTGGGTTGGACTGCGGAGCAGACGACTATCTGGTAAAACCTTTTGACTTTGAGGAACTTCTCGCCAGAATCCGCTGCATCCTGCGGCGTCCCTCCAAGTGGGAGGGCGGCAAACCCTTGGAATTTGAAGATATTTCTTACGATATTCAGCAAAAAAAGCTCTACTGCAAAGACCTTTCCTGTTCTCTCTCTGCCAGAGAAGGAGACCTTCTGGAGTTTTTTCTGAGAAATCCTCAGCAGACGATTCCCAGGGCCTCTCTTCTCTCCAAAGTATGGGGCCCGGACAGTGACGTGGAAGACGGTAATCTGGACAACTATGTTTATTTTCTGCGGCGGCGTCTGAAAACTGTAAAAAGCTCCGTGCAGTTGAGGACAGTACGAGGCGTCGGCTACCAGCTGGAGGTTTCTCATGTTTAAAAAACTCCATTTTAAACTTTCCATTTTCTGTACGTTCATCAGCGGCATGATTTTGATTTTCATGTCCCTGGTCTGCCTGTTTTTCTCGGAAACAGAATTAAGAGCAGGCCACTTTGGAGATTTCCGCATCAACATCAACATGCTGGTAAATCACCTGGAAAACCAAAATATCATTTCCCACAATTGGCTGGCACAATTTCAGGCCGACACTCATCTAAAAATCGACATTCGGGATAAAAACCGCAGTCTGCTGTTTGAATATATGGCTGATGAGCCCTTGGATGAGGAACTTTTTGCCTTTGTACGGCAAAAAGCCGTGGAAGAGCAGAAAATTCTAAAAGGCTCCGTCTCCTCGGATTCCCTTCTCTCTTCTCACGGTGAATTTGAATTGACTTATGGAGATGTAAATTACTATGCCGCTGCCGCCCTGATTCCCAAAAACAACGGTGTGCTGGATGTTGCCGTCCTCTGTCCGCTGGCTACGCTGCAAAAGCGCATTCTGTATCAAAGACTTTTGTTTGCCGGAGCAGACATTCTTGGCATTTTACTTCTGGGAATCTTTTTCTGGTTCTTTACCTGGCATATGCTAAAGCCCTTAATCATAAACCGCAGAAAGCAGGCAGAGTTTATCGCCTCTGCCTCTCATGAACTGCGCTCTCCTTTGACTGTTATACTCTCAAGCTTGTCCGCCATGAAGTATTCTTCCCCTGCGGAGCGTGAACATTTCTCGGAAAACATTGAAACGGAGGGCAGGCGAATGGGCCGGCTCATTGACGATATGCTGACCCTCTCCAATGCAGACAGCTCTCACTTTCCCATTCACAAAACTCCGGTGGAATTGGACACTCTTTTACTTTCTTCCTATGAGAAATTTGAACCGCTGGCCAAAAAGAAATGCATTTCCATGCATATCACTCTGCCGGAAAACGGGATTCCTCCCTGTCTCTGTGACAAGGAACGAATGGAACAGATTCTGGCCATCCTTTTAGACAACGCCATCAGCTACACTCCTCCTCAGGGAAAGATTTCTCTCTCCCTGCAGAGCTCCACTGGAAAATTTACCCTGCAGGTGTCGGACAATGGAAACGGCATTCCGGATTCTGAGAAAGAAGCCGTATTCGACCGCTTCTACCGGCAGGACAAATCTCACAAAGACAAATCTCATTTTGGCCTTGGGCTCTGTATTGCCTGGGAAATCGTTCATATGCACAAGGGGAAAATATGGGTGGAAGACACGCCGGGCGGCGGCTCCACCTTTGTCGTTGTGCTGAATCGGTAAATGAAAAAAAACGGTCAATCTGTCATTGACATTATATTTTATCAATTCACCCCAAAATTTTCATAATCTCCTCTTTTGTAAATTTCACCTCTTCAAACCCTTCCCCTTCCAGGAACTGCTCCGCCAATTCCTTCTTTTTCTCCTGGAGTTTCAAAATATTCTCCTCAATCGTGTTCTTGGCAATGAGCTTGTACACCGTCACCGGATTCTTCTGTCCAATCCGGTGAGCCCGGTCTGTGGCCTGATTCTGTACCGCCGCATTCCACCAGGGGTCATAGTGAATTACCATATCTGCCGCCGTCAGGTTCAGCCCCGTTCCCCCGGCTTTCAGAGAAATGCAGAATACCGGAATCTCCCCTCTTTGAAACGTTTCCACCAGCTCTGCCCGGCGCTCCTTACTGTCAGCTCCCGTCAGGCTTAAATGTGAAATTCCCTCTCGTTTCATCTGCTGCTGTAAACGCTCCAGCATAGAAGTAAACTGAGAAAACAGCAGAATTCTATGGCCTCCGTCCAGAGCCTGCCGGATTAAATCCATGCACAGCACGATTTTGGCCGAGCCTCCATGATAATTTTCATAAACCAGGGAGGGCTCACAGCACAATTGGCGCAGTCTTGTAAGTTCCGCCAAAATCTGTATCTTCTGGGAGGCCAGCTCCGCCTCCGTCTGTCCATCCACCATCTGCCTAATGCGCTGCAGATGAGCCTTATACAATCTCTCCTGTTCTTCCTCCATACAGGCAAACACTGCCTCCTCCAGCTTGTCTGGAAGGTCTTTCAGCACATCTTTTTTCAGCCGCCGCAGCACGAAAGGCCGAATCATCTGCCGCAGACGCTCCGAGACTTCCAAATCCCGGCCTGCCACTACCGGAATCTCTATCTCTTCCCGAAACCGGCTGTAATTGTACAGAAATCCCGGCATAATATAGTCAAAAATGCTCCACAGCTCACTGAGCCTGTTCTCAATAGGGGTTCCCGTCAGGGCCGCTTTAAATCCCGCACAGATTCCCTTTACTGCTCTGGCCGCCTGTGTATTGTGGTTTTTGATGTATTGCGCTTCATCTATAATCTCATATCCAAAGCGATACCCCTCGTACAGGGCCGCATCCCGTCTCAGCAAATCATAAGAAGTGATGAGAATATCCCTCTTTCCTGAGATTCGGAGCTGCCTTTCCCGTTCCTGGGCTGTCCCGGTAACTGCAGTCGCTTGAAGTTCAGGGGCAAACCGCTGGATTTCATTTTTCCAATTGTAAATCAGGGAAGCCGGACAGACAATCAGCGCAAAATAATCCGGGCCCGCTCCTTCCCGAATAACTTCATACTCCGACAGCAGAAAGGCAATTACCTGCAGTGTCTTCCCCAGTCCCATATCATCCGCAAGAATTCCCCCAAATCCATGAGCATTCAGGGTTTTCAGCCACAAAAATCCCTGTTTCTGATATGCGCGCAGCACTTTCTCCAGTGACTTGGGCACTTCAAAATCACTGTCCTCTACCGTTTTCATATTCCGCACCAGCGCTTTGAAATCTCTGTTCTTTACTGCATGAAACCGCTTGCTGTTTTTCAATTCTCCGTCCAGATACAATGCCCGGTATTTCGGCAGAACAATGCTCCCTTCTCTCCATTGAGCGGCTGAGAAAGACAATCCATCCTGTATTTTGGATAAAACTGCCAATCCATCCTCCTCCATGCTCAGAAAGTCTCCATTTTTCAGGCGGAAAAACTTTCGTCTCCTCTGATAGGAGGAAAGAATCTCTGCAATTTCCGAGAGAGACATCTCCTCGCTGTCCAAAGTCAGCTCCAGCACTTCCCCTTTCAGCGCCACTCCCACAGAAACAGCAGGAGAAGGTCTTACCTGGATGGATTTCAGCCTTTCACTGACAAATATCAGTCCAAGCTTCGCCAGCTCTTCCATGCCTTCCGTCAAAAGCCCATAGAGTTTTTCATCATCTCCTGCAAGAATCATCTGTTTTTTCTGAAAGTCTGCATTCTGAAACCAGGCCCGCACTTTCTCCCTCTGACTCAGCTCTGCCAGCTCATCCCTGTTCTCAATCACACGGGGCTTGTCAAAAACATTGTACTTAAGCCCTTCATAAACTGCATACATTTCACAGATAACCGTTTTCTTGTCAGGGGCATCCAGATAAATTTCATATTCCGGTTCGGGAGGCAGATACTGCTTCTCTGAGAAAAACTGTTTTCTCACCAGATAATGGTGCTCCAGCACAGGCAGAAGTTCCCGGCAGAACGCAGGAAGTTCCGCTTTAGAGACAAAAAATTCTTCGTATTTGTAGTGTCTCACATATTCCCAGAAAGGAAGAATTTCTCTGGCCTCCTCCACAGGCATCCGGTAAATGACGCCGTCTCTCCACAGATAGACATATCTGCCTCCCTCTGTGTAGAACACTTCTTCCGTCTCCAGCAGAACACCGTCCTTTCTGCCTTCCAGTGTCAGCAGCGGACGGTATGTCTCATCAGAAATATGCCATTTCCCACTCTTATTATAATTAATCTCCACCGCAAACTCTCTGCCTCCCAGCGCCTGAAAAAATTCATCCAGATTTCCGCTGTGAAGTCTTATATAACGTTCCCCTTTTCTGTCATAATAGTCCCGCGTCTGCCTGCCCTGGCTTCTCCGCTCTGATTCCAGCATCAAAAATTCTGCCAGCGCTTTTCCCGTTTTTGTAAACGCCTCCAATGTATGGTAGAATTCCAGTTCCTTTCCGTAAACGACAAACTCTTTCCTTTTGATTGCGTCTGCAAAAGAATTTACATTTTTCAGCACATATTTCTTTTTATTTCCAATCTTAAACTCCACGTGAACCTGACGATACGCAACGGAAACTAACGGAACCAAATCTATGGTTCCGTTCAGTTCCATCTGCTTAAACGCCAGACGCTTTTTCTCTTTGTATTGATTCAGCAGACGGGATAAACCGTAACTGCTGCTCCGCCCCGGCACAACGCCTTTTCCGGCAGAAGATTCCATTGACAGAAATTCTGTCTCTCCTTTTTTACTATCTCTCAATGTTTTATACTACCTGTTTCTTGGCCACAAAAATTGGGAAAGTATCGGTTCCTCTCAATTGTTTGCCCTCAGAAATTGTCACTTTCTTGTCTGTGATAATGTACTCTGCATCGACGCCTTCTTTGATTACAGTGTCCTGCATCAAAACTGCATTTTTCACCTTCGCGCCCTTGCCGATTTTCACGCCTCTAAACAAAATACAGTTCTCTATTTCGCCTTCAATCACACATCCGTCAGCTACCATTACATTCTTAGCGGAAGCTCCGTTGACATAGCGTGTGGGGTTATCGTCACGAATCTTTGTATAAATCGGATTTTTGCCAAAGAGTTCATCCAAATTTTCATTGTCCAGAAGTCTCATATTCTGGTCAAAATACCCTTTCAGACTGCTAATGCGGGCTGCATATTCCGTGTACTCATAGCCGTTAATATTCAAGACATTCATCTGCGGAATTAAAATATCACGCTCCAGGTACACGCTGCCTCCCATAAACGCATCGTTCACCAGCTGAATCAAACGTTCACGCTCAAACACATAGACATTCATAGAAAAATTCTTCACGCCTGTCTCCCGCTGGTTGATGTGCATTTTTTTCACACGGTTTCCTTCCAAATCCAGCGTAAAATATTTTCCTTTGTTCAAATCTTCCGCCTTCATCAGACTCTCCGGCAGTTCCTCTTTCGTGTACGCTATGGTAACGTCTGCCTCACTGGCAATATGAGCCTCCAGCAATGCTTTAAAGTCAAAATTAAAAGCAATGTTTGTGTCTGACATAATCACATATTTTTCTTTCTGTGATTTCAAAAATCCTGTAATGCTGGCCAGCATTCCGACTCTGCCGTTATATACAACATCCATATTTTTCTGAGCAAAGGGCGGGAAAATATTCAATCCTCCATTTTTACGAGATAAATCCCATTCACGTCCAGAGCCCAAATGGTCCAGCAGAGAGAAATAATTTTCACGAACCATTACGGTAATATTGTCAATTCCGCAGTTGGCCATGCTGGAAAGCACAAAATCAATCATCCGGTAACGACCTGCAAAAGGAATAGACGCCATCAGCCGTTCGCTGGTCAATTCAGGTACAAGCTCGTCGTAAGCATTGGGAAAAATAATACCCAGTGCATTGGTGTTGTTGCTGTTTATCATTGTTTGTCACCATCCTTTACATTATCACTAATCATAGCATTTGGTCCTATCACTGCGTCGTCTCCCACGTACACGCCTGGTCCCACAGTTGCCACGCCGCCTTCTTCTCCCTGAGGCATCTCCCCGATGACTGCGTTCTGTCCTATAATTACATTTTCCGCTATGATGCAGTGTTTTACCTTAGCGCCTGCTTTGATAATGGTATTGCCCATAACCACTGCGTCTTCCACTTCAGCGCCTTCCTCCACCTTTACGCCTGCAAATAAAATGGAATGCTTGATACTTCCTGAAATATTGCAGCCGTCCGTAATCATGGAGTTCTCCACATGGGCTCCCATATTAATTTTATGTCCGGTCATACCGCTGTTGCGGCTGTAAATCTTCCATTTTTCATCGTAGAGATTGATTCCGCTGTTCTCTGGGTCGAGCACTTCCATATTGGCTTCCCACAGAGAGGAAATAGTTCCCACATCCTTCCAGTAACCGCTAAAATGATATGCATACATTTTCCGTCCGTCTTTTAACAGGTTCGGAATAATGTTGTTGCCAAAGTCGTTCTCTGAAGCGGGGTCCTCTTCATCCTCAATCAAATATTTCCTGAGAATATCCCAGTTGAAAATATAGATTCCCATAGATGCCAGATTTGATTTTGGCTCCTTGGGCTTCTCCTGGAATTCTGTAATTTTGTCATTTTCGTCAGCAACCATCAGTCCGAATCTGGAAGCCTCCTCCCAGGGCACCTCCATAACCGCCACGGAAAACTCTGCTCCCTTTTCCTTATGGAAACGGAGAAAATCACTGTAATCCTGCTTGCAAATCTGGTCCCCGGAAAGAATAATCACATACTCCGGGTCGTACCGCTCAATAAAAGAAATATTCTGATAGATAGCATTCGCCGTACCCTTATACCAGTCAGAGCCGGAAGCCTGCTGATAAGGCGGAAGCACATGTACTCCTCCGTATAAACGGTCCAAATCCCATGGCTGCCCATTTCCAATATACTCATTTAAAACTAACGGCTGATACTGTGTCAGAATACCCACCGTGTCAATCCCTGAATTTACGCAGTTCGAAAGCGGAAAATCAATAATACGATATTTGCCGCCAAAAGGAACCGCAGGTTTGGCCAGTTTCTGGGTCAACGCATAGAGACGGGAACCCTGTCCACCGGCAAGAAGCATAGCAATCATTTCTTTACCCATTTTTTCTCTCCTTTTCCTGTGATAATTAATCAAAAATCCCGCTGCAAACAACGAGGTGTCCATCTTAAGCGCTGCAGAGCAGCCAGACATTTGAGCCTCGCAGTGCTCACCAATATCCATATATCCATGGATATTTTACTCATTTCCGCGGGAATCAATCAATTTTGTCATATTTTTCATTTAAACACTGCACAAATTATAATTGTACAAATATAACAAGACTGATTTCCTCAAAAGCAGACATTTATCAACATTTTCCCCACTCTTCAAATGCCTGTTTTTCTGATTGTTATTATTGTACAGGATTATCCATTTTTTGTAAATAAATTATTGCATTTTTGCCAGTAAAACTATCACAATTCCGCCTGCGTCATTTAAGGAAACATTTCTTTACTGCGCACATGCATGGTTAAACTGGCCTGGAACACTATAGGCCTTTTTATTTTTCTGTTTTTTGTATATACTAATTGGTAATTGATTCAGAATTTCATGGAAACAATTTATTCAGAGCAATCCAACTTATATATAGAAATCATCTGATAGAAATTACTTGGAGGAATACGATTATGCCTGGATTTACCGCACACTATTTATTTGGCCAAACTATATACCGGCAATTAGATGCTTCTTGTCTGAAAAAAACAATACGAAAATATCACGCCGCCTACAGCCTGGGCCTGCAGGGACCTGATTTATTTTTTTACTTTCTGCCTTCTTATATGATTCACGAAAATAACATAGGTTCTGTGGCCCACACTTCAAAAACCAATCAATTTCTCCGTCATCTTATTGAGAGCTGTAATTTGTTTTCAGACAGAGAGCAGCGGGAAACCGCTCAGTCTTATACCGCTGGTTTCCTGGGCCATTACACCTTAGACGCCCACTGTCACCCTTATGTTTACTGGAGAAGCGGATACAGCCAAAAAAATTTCCCGAAAGGAAATCGTTATCACGGCCGCCACATGAGCCTGGAAACAGACATTGACCGGGAACTGCTGCAATTTTACAGGCATTGTCCACCCTCTTCTTTCCCTCAGTATGCCACGCTCTCTCTGAGGGGCCTGCAGAAGCGCACCATCGCTGCAGTTCTGCACTATGCATACCGGCGCACTTATCCAGAGCTTTGTATTCCCTACGCCATGGTCTATCTGGCTGTCTGCTCTATTCAGGGGGAAACAAGGCTTCTGTATGACCCTTCTGGCAGAAAAAAAGCGGCCGCATGGGCCGTTGAACGGCTGTTTCTGGGATATCCCCTGCTGTCTGCCGTCATTCCAAGCGATATCCACACCGTTTACAGTGACTCTCTCAATCTCAGCCACCGTCCCTGGAAAAATCCCTGGGCTCCCTCCACCAGCTCCAGAGCGTCTTTTTTGGAGCTGATGGAACATGCAGAAAAAGATTATCTGAAAGCATTAGAAAGACTGGAGCAGTTGTTTTCTGTCAGGAACCCCAAGGAATTTTCCTGCGCCAGAAGAGACCTTCTGACACATCTTGGAAACAAATCTTACCACAGCGGTCTGAGCGCAGAAATTCCAAGCTGATTCTGCGCAGTGAAACAGCCTCTTGTCATGCAAAAAATTCCTGAATCTGTCCTAAAATAATCTCCATCAGACGGGTTCTTGCCTCCAGACTTGCCCATGCAATGTGCGGCGTAATCAGCAGTTTGTCGCTGTCCTTTATTTCTCTCAAAGGATTGTCCGCGCTCATAGGCTCCACGCAGAGCACATCCAGTCCGGCCCCGCGGATTTGACCTGTCTTTAAGGCGTCTGCCAAATCCTGTTCGGAAACGATAGGGCCGCGGCCCAGATTCAGGAAAATGGCCGACTGCTTCATTTTTGCAAAAGCCTGTTTGTCCATGAGATTCTCTGTCTCAGGCGTCAGGGGCGCATGAACCGACACAATATCAGAATTTTCCAGCAGTTCTTCAAATTCCACCCGTTTGTAGTCCGGCTGATTGTTCTTTCCGGATGTAGAGTAATAAATAACCTTGCACCCGAAAAGCCGCGCAATCTCTGCCACTCTTCTCCCAATGGCTCCCATTCCGATAATTCCCCATGTCTTTCCTGTAATCTCTGAGAAAACACGGTCAAAGTGCGTAAACATGCGGTCTCCCACATATTTTTCTGATTTTACATACTCATCGTAATAGGGCAGATGTTCCACCAAATAAAACAGCAGGGCAAAGGTATGCTGGGCCACAGACTCTGTAGAATATCCTGCCACATTTCTCCAGGCAATTCCTCTCTTGTCCAGATATTCCTTATCCAGATTGTTTGTTCCGGTGGCAGTCACACACACCAGTTTGAGATTTTCTGCCAGGCCGATGCTCTCCTCGTTTACCGGCACTTTATTCAGCACGAGCACATCTGCGTCTTTTACTCGTTCTCTGGCTTCCTGAGGCGTGGAAAAATCATACTTCACTACCTCGCCTAACGTTTCATAACCAGATAAATCAATGTCATCTCCTATGGTTTTTGCATCCAAAAATACAATTTTCATCTAAGTTCCTCCTCTGTTACGATTGATTAGATTTTTACTCTCTTTTCATTGACAAACATTCCCTGAAAGCGCTCCACGCCAAACCGTTTGACGAACAAATCGCATTTGCAGAGAAACAGATAATAGATATTTTTTCCGCACCCGTGCAGAGACTCAAAATTTCCCTGTCCTTTGGACAGAATCAAGTCTGCAGAGTCCAAAGTCTCCCTGGTCTCTTCCGTAAGCTCCTGAAGAACAACTCCTTGTATGGAGCTGTTGTTTGTGATAACCGGGACTTCCTCCGTAATTCCCACCATCCTGGCATCTTCCATGGTGGCGTCATTCAATGCGTCTTTTCCACGGACCATGGCTGTTATATGTAAGTCAGGATAACGTCTTTTCAGCTGACGAATGACAATCTTATCCAATACAATTTCTCCGCAGTTGTCCATGATATAAACCAGTTTCGAAGCCTGCTCCAGTTCTTCAAGCAGACGGCGGTACTCCGACTCTTCAATCTCATCCTTCTCATTGTAGAACAACTCCATAAATTCTTCTTTTGTGACATTTTCCACCGCTGAGAAATCTATGTAATTTCCGATTCTTGCAAAACGAAGGGATTCTCTCAAAGGCTCTTTGGCCTCGTCAATCCGCTGGGACAGCTCTTCCTCCATTTGAAGCAGAAACTGGTTGAACTCTCTCTTCATATCAGAAATCTTGTCGTCTTTTCCATAGTATTTCTCCCTTATTTCTGTCATCAATGCACACATCCACGGCGCATTGCACTCCGAACCTCTTTCCCCAATCAGGCCCATAATCTCCTGCATAAAGGCCGCTTTCTTCCCCTCATCTTCAAAATCTTCTATCACGCGTTCCTGCTGGTTTACCAGACAGCACATACATTTTGAAAATAACAGCATAGCGTTCCTCCTTCTTATGTGATACTTTATTATAGCCCATCTTATCAGCTTTGCATAGAGCAGACGGGTCTTTCCTTTCTCCTCTTAAAATTACCACAGTATCCCTTCCCCGCTGTAATATTTCTGATTTTTGCTTTTGGGTTTCTCCGG
>JAAWLS010000007.1 GCA_022798035.1 Lachnospiraceae bacterium
ATTCCAAGATAATTTCCCGTCAAAATCCGCACAGAGACACCCCGGTTCAGCGCAGACTTTAAATCTTTCAGAACCATCCGTACCCCAGATTCCATCAAAAAAGACACAATAATGTCAATTCTCTTCGCCTGCTGCATGCTCAGCTTTAACTGATAATACAGAAAACGGTTCCGGTCCTGGTCTCCTGTCATCACATCGGTAGATTTCACTCTTATATTTTCTGCAGAATCAAATTGAGCCATTTCTCATTCCCCCGTCCCGGCCGCACATCAGAGGTAGTCCACTGTTCCACTATCTGAAGATTTTCGATTTCGTCTAAAAAATCTGCAAAAGATTTCTCCGTCATATCCGTAAAGAAACGTCCGTTTCTCTCTCCCTGAAAATCCCCATATTTAAACGATGCATAAATAATCCCGTTTTTTTGCAGAGCTTTCCCCATCTTTTTCATCACCTGCCGCAGGCTGTCTTTGGGCAGGTGTAAAATTGAGGCACAGGCCCAGATTCCATCGTATCGCTCTGTCTCTTCCAAATCCTGAAACAGCATGTGCCTCACATGGATTCCAGTGTAAGCGCCTGCCAGCCTGCACATTTCCAAAGAGCCGTCGACTGCTTCCACCCGGCATCCTTTCGTCAAGAAATATTTTGTATCACGCCCGGAACCGCAGCCAAAATCGAGAATGTACGCCTGCTCTGGCAGCTTATCCAAAAATCGTTTCTGCATCTCTTCAAATGCCACGGAAATTGTGCCTGCGGCAAAATCTTTTGCATTGGAATTGTAGTATGCTATGGTGTTTTCTATTTCAAACATTTTCCGCTCCTTCCTGCTGTTCCTACCGTTCAGACCGTATACTATCTGTCCACATTGTACCATAAATTACTTCTCAAAGCATACTACCATTTTGATTCTGCCGCTCTGCCTGCTTCTTACTTCCTGCCGGAATAAATTTCAATTGCCTTTGCAGCAAATTCCGCTGTTCCCGTTCCGCCTGCCTGGTCAATATTTGCGGTAAACTCTCCGCCGCCGGCGTACATTCTGCCAAGGGTAAGCAATATTTCATCGGTACAGTGATAAAAATTCTGGGTGATATAGTCCTGCAGTTTCTTCACATGCTCCTGCACCTTGGCGGACTCTGGCTTCTGCCCTCTCAGCTTCCCAAAATCCTGAAACAGTTTCATAAATTCCATCTCAACTGCCATCTCTTCCTCCTGGCTTCTGTTTTCAGCCTTCTGCCTCATTTCTTTGTATTCTTTTGTGTTTCCCCACTGCTCCTTTGCGCGTTTGGCATATTCATCCATTTTCTTCGTATCAAATACGGAAAAATCCATTGTCGTCACTCCTAACATTTGTATTCCACGGGCAAAGAGTATCAAGTTTTCCAGATGTTCTTTCTTCATAGTCAGCAGTGTAATCTGCTGTTCTAAAGCCTTGTTCCTGTCAAAATCTGCCCCAGACAAAATCTTTTTGATTTCTTTCAAAGAAAATTCCAATTCCCGAAACAGCAGAATCTGCTGCAGCGTTTCCAAAGCTGTATCGTCATACAGCCGATACCCGGATTCTGTGTAACTGGTGGGCTTCAGCAAGCCGATTTTGTCGTAGTACTGCAGAGTGCGTACGCTCACTCCAGTCAGTTTGCTCACTTCATTTACAGTCATCATCCTCACTTCCTCCTTCCGTGTAAATCCACTATAAACTATGACGTAAGGTCGTAGTCAAGGGGTAATTTTATCTCCAAATGATAAAGGACGCATACCAGCAGAAAAGACCAGCTCAAATGATATATACTTTGGATAATTCCTTCATAATACCCGGACAATGCAGAACTGTTCTTCCACTGAATGATAATAGATAACTGCTCCAGAACTGTTTCCCACAGCTTACGCCACCCCTCCATGTCAGACCACTTCTCAGGAAGAGACCACACCGGGAACTCTCCCGCTCCATCGAGCACAAATTTCCCCCAAAAAAGCCAGACAGGAAGAATAACTGCGAACCACCATTTTCCATGATGATACCTGCTGATATACCGCCAGCACAATACTATTATCCAAAAAAGGAAACCAACGGCCAGGTTCTGAACGCTCCACTTCAACAAATCCACATCTATTTTCTCATCGCTGTCCAAAAAGAGACGTTCCACTTCCTGATAGTGAAACGCCCCGATTCCCCAGACTGCCACTGCCGACTTTTCTCTTGAAAACATTGCTTCGCCGCTCCTTACATTTTCATTCAGACTGCGGACTTTGCAGACTATCCGGCACCTGCGGCTTTTCTCCTCCAACGCTTCCTCTGAAACTGTCCCTGAATAAAAATACAGGGCATTTTCCTCCAGACTCTTCAATGCTCCATAGGATTCCACAAATCTCATAAAGTGAAACAACAATAACATTCCTATGAAAAGGAATCTCCATCTCTGTCTATAATTCGTACCCTGTCACCTCCTTCCACTTTTTTACTTGCCCGAAAAACAATTTTATCGTATTCAGACAAATCCCCTGAAACGGCCGCATATTCTTCATTGCTTTCCAGAAGAGTCACCGGTACATGCTGGGCTGTCCACTGAATCCCCAGAATCGTACTGCTCTCCTTCACCCCTATCACATAATAGCCCGAAGCCTCCTGACAAACTGCGGACTTTGGAATACAATTTTGATACCGTTTACTTTCTTTTGTAAAACTTAAAACAGCGCTTCCGCTCTGAGAGACCGAACCGGAATCCAGCTGAGCTGTCACTCTGATGGCGCCCTCTTCTTCCTCTGTGACTTGGCTGACTGCCACATCTTCCAAAACCACATTCCCCTGGGTCATCTCAATTCTACATTTCGTGCCCTCCTCCACAGGGACATTTTCCCCTTCTGCAGTTATTCCTTCAAATTGAAAAGACTGACTGAAATCTTCCAGAATCATCACTGACTCCGGCGTGGTAAAACTGCCGGCAGACACAGCACATTTCAGGACACGTCCGTCACATTCCGCATAAACGCGGCCCTCCTTCTGCCTCAAATCCCGAAGTCTGCCCAAATTACGTTCCATCTCTTCTTTTTCCATCCGCTGTAAAGAAGCCGCATTGCTTTCTGTCACTTCCTCCCCGGCGTCCTCTATCTGTCTCTTTGCCATTTTCACAGCCTCCTTCCCGGCTGCGGCCGCCTCCTCATACATTTTTTTCTTCTCTTCATATTTCTGCCTTAGTTCTTTTTCCTTTTGATTCCAGGAGGCCAATGTATCTCCCTCTCCGGAATCTTCTTCTTCAGAACTTTCCCCGGAATCTTCCTTGAAATTCCTTTTTCGTTCTTCGTCCGGCTTTAAACGCTCATGCTGTTCTAATTCCATTCTTGCCTTTTCCATATCTGCATAGGCTGTGTTCTCCTGATTAGCCGCGGCCTCCGCAGCCTCATTGTAGTCTGTTTCTGCCCGGCTCAGATTTCGTCTCTGCTGATTCACCTGCTTCTCATAATCATTTTCCAGGTCTGCAATCTGCAGCTCAATTTTTCGGACTTCCAGCTCTGCCTGCCTGATTTTTTCATCTAAATCTTCCAAATCAATAGAAAAAAGCAAATCCCCTTTCTGCACCATATCATTTTTTTGCACCGGAACATGTGCAATGCAGAGATTTTCCTCACAATACACAATCTTTTTTTCTTTTGTACCGATTCTTCCTTCAATCTCCACCGGATATTCCAACGCCATTTCTTCCAGCGGTCCCACTTCCACTTGGGGAACCATAAGAGAGTCCCCCATTCTGGAGATGACGGTCATTCCCGCCATTGCCGCTAAGAAGATAACGAACCCATGATTCTCTTTCTTTCCTGCCCTGCTCCTTTTCAACTGCATGCGCCGTTCCTCCTTATTCTTTGCCCTGTTCTTTTACCGCCATTGTTCCAATTCCTCTTCGGATATCATCTTTTCCCCTAAAAATAATCAGTATCATGGGTATCACCAGTATGAGAGAACAGGCAGACAGATAAGAAACATTGTCCCGGCTGATGCCGGGAATGTAGAGGGCAAACGGCCAGAGAGAAGGCGTTTTTAAGAAAAGCATGGGCTGTTCTATCATGTTCCAATATTCCACCACACCAAGCAGCGCCGCCCCTTTGATTCCCGGCATCGCCAGCGGGACGCCGATATGCCAGAACATTCGAAATCTGCTGCCGCTGTCCAAAGAAAAAGCCTCGTACAATTCTTCCGGTATTCCGATAAAACTGCGGTAAATGAGAAATACCGGAAATGTGGAAAAAACTGCCGGCCCTGTCACTGCCCCGTGGGTGTCAAGGATGCCCAGCTTATCCAGCACAATATAATTTGACAGCATGGTAACCTGAAAAGGCAGAAACATCAGTATCGTATAGACATAAAACAGCAAGCTGCTGGCTCTGCTGTGCCAGCGGGAGAATCCCCAGGCCGCCGGAACGGCAATGAAAATCTGTCCCAGAACAATACAGAAGGTCAGTTTCACCGAATTCCAAAACACCACATAGAACTCCGGCCTGTCCAATAGTGCCTCCGCAAATCCCGAAAGAGTGGGAAACGAGGGAAACAGGAAAAAATACGTCTTCCCCTGTCCTTCCCAGATACCGCCCAGATAACTCCTCCACTCACAATTGCCGGTGAAAGCGCCCGCCAGCAGAATAAAAATGGGAAAACAAGAGAGGACACAGGCCGCCGCGGCCAGAATAAAAGATAACTTTTTAGCCGCTGAGGGAATCAAGATTACCGCCTCCTTTCTTGCGGAAGGGATAGACAATCACTGCAAAAATGCAGACAAGCATCACCGCACCTGCCGCCATTTTTTCCATGGACATATCTCGAAACCAATTGTGAAATAAATGCTGTACCATATAAATGCTTTTATCTGGGTACTCTCCTGCCAGCAGATAACTTTCCCGGTACGACTTCAAGGTTCCCGTAATCGCCAGCACAAATGCCGCTGAAAACACGGGTTTCAATCCCGGAAGGGTGATAGAACAAAACTTTCTCCAGAAACCGGCTCCGTCAACTGCCGCCGCCTCGTACAGCTCCTTTGGAATTTTCTCCAGTCCTGCCAGCCACAAAACTACATAATATCCCGTGTTTTTCCAGAGAAAGCTGGCGGCCAGAACCCCAAATGCATGGGAAGAGTTCAGCCAGTCTATGGAACTATTTCCATAACTGTTGAGCAGACCGTTTCTGTGAAATACCATGTTCCAGACAAAGGTCAGGGAAACCACAGGAACCGCCATGGGAAGCAGGCAGACATTTCGGTAAAACTTCATCCCTCCAAAATGTACAATGACGGCCAGCAGCAGGGAAACTGCCAGCAGCAGCGGAACGCATACCAGCAGAAATTTACCTGTATTCCCCACAGCCAGACGAAACGCCTTGTTTTCCAATACGACTTTATAATTGTGAAGCCCTGTAAATTCTTTTCCTGCGGCACTGGCAAATGACCTTCTGACTACGTCTGCAAACGGAAGAAACACGAAGATGGAAACTCCCGCCAGACTGGGGAGAACAAAAAGCCCTGGGCCGCAAATACGCCTCTTGTGCGGCATATTTCTCCTGTATTTATGTACATTTTTATTCCGCAAAATATAAGTCCAGCATCTGACAGATTTCATTTACTGTCTCCTCCACTGTTTTCCCCCCTGCCAGATAGTCCTCTCCACTCTTCAATACCCTGCGTATTACAACGCTGTTTTCCATGGCAGGAATTTTCAGATTTCTGATGTTCTCCTCCAGCTGTTTCAACTGTTCCGCCTTTGGCCACACAAAAGATTCCCCCGCATTCACAAATGCTTTTCCAGATTCTTCCAATTCTCGTTGAGAAGGCTGAGCCGTCATGTCCTCATAGACAGTCCGGTTGACCGGAAATCCCATAACGGCAGGGTACATCCTTCCGTCAAATATTTTCTGCCCATCGCTGCTCAGGGCAAAAGCCAGAAATTCCCTGGCAGTTTCTATATTTTCCGCCTCTTTGTTGATACCTGCAATGAGAGCGCTGAATACTTCCGGCGAAAGCGCCTGATATGACAAACCATGATTTAAAATATCCACAAAGTCTTTGACGGAACCTAAATACCCCAAATCCATGGCTGCGCTTCCGTATTTTATTACTCCGCTGTCCAGCAGATTGTCATTGGCAAAATCATCATAACTTTTCCCATCGTCTCCCTGGTGAATCGGCATCACAATTTCTTTTGTCCAAAGAGTGTCATTTATCTCTTTTCCCTTTCTGAGAATCTCCTCCAATTCTGCTCTGGAAACAGAGCCGTCCTCTTCCCAAAGCCCCTGCCAGTAAATGCTGAACAGATAGCGCATCAACTCCCGGTCTGTCCGCAGAAAAGCCGGAATCTCTTCTTCCTGCTCTGTAATCTTTGCCAGCTTCTCCACAGAATCCACCTGTGAAATATCCTCTTTCTCTCCAATTAAAGTGGGAAATTTAAAAGAAATGGGAATGACATACTGGGCGTTCTCTTTCTCATAAGCCTGAAAGATATTTTCAAACATCTGCTCCTTGTCAATATCACTGCTTAAATCCTCCAGAATCCCCTTTTCCTCATAAGCCTCCCAGGGAAGCCCGTTTAAAATCAAAACATCCGGTCCGCTTCCCGCCATAATTTCTGTGTTGAGACTGCTGATGGCGTCTGCTTCCTCTTTCGCGGCAGAATCTTCCATACCGATTTCATATTCCACCCATATCTCTGGATGGCATGCCCGGAAATCAGAAATTATCTTTTTGACTGCATTATTATTTTTCAGAGAATACACCACTAATTTCCGCTCCGGCCGGGCAGACAGCTGGCTGTCATACTCGTACCGTAATAGCTCCATTTCCGTTCCGGAAAGATTCTCGGTAAACATCAGAAACACTTTCTCATTTACACAGAAAAATTTTTTGACAGTGCAGCTTTCATCGGAAAAACTGCTCCACTCCCCGTTCACCAAAAGCTCCGTGAGAGCCAGTTTAGAATCTGCTCCGTAAATTCCGGTTTCATTACAGTAAAATATTCTGTTTTTTTCCACGTCCACATCCATGCAGCACAGAAAATGATTTCTCAGCGGAATCGGCAGTTCTCTCAATACTTCTCCCGATTTTCTGTCCAGAACTTTTATTTTTTCACTGCGCTCATTCAGATAAATGTTATCTCCAAACAGAGCAATCTCCGCAGCCTTTGTATCCAGGCTCCACAAAACGCCGCCGCTGTCTGTCTCAAAGCATACTACCTGGCAGTCAATCTGTTCTTCCTCAGCCGCAGTCATCAGTCCATAAAGATTTCCATCCCCGGAAAGAAACACCTGCCTCAGCCCATATCCTGCCTCCAGATTTTTCTCCTTAGGCTCAGGAATCTGCAGAGACAGCGGACCGGCCCTGAAACTTCCCTCCACATCTTCAATCTTAAAATATGTATAGGCGCCGATTGGATGTTTTTCATCCAGAGCATCCTCCGACATTTTTCCTGCAGACACTACAATCTCTCCCTGAGGTCCGAAACAGGCGGCCGCCACTCTGTAATCTTCGGGAAGCCATTCTTTTTTGATTTCTCTCTGCTGCCAGGTACTTCCAAGGTCACTGCTCTCACCCAGAAAGAAGCTCCCTGGTTCCTTTTCAAATAAAATTTTAATCTGGCCCTCGCTGCTGGTTTTTACATCAAAAATATTTTGCATAGATTCCGAAAACTCAATTTTCTCCTCCCGGTATCTTCCCTTCGCTGTATTTTCCTCTGACTGCCCCTCCAGCTCCTTCTCCTGAATTTCCGATATTTTCTCCTGTCTGGCAGGCTTGCATGCCCAAACAGACAGAGCAAGAAAGCTCATAAAAGCAGCAGCCAGCAGAAATTTTTTCTTTTTCATAAACATCCTCCTTCGCTGTATTTTCCTTATCTTATCACAGAGGAAACTGCAAAGTCCTCTAAAGGTTCTCTAAAATGAATGTATGGATAGAGGACTTTTAGAGAAGTTTTTTGTTATACTATAATAAACAGTTCAGCCATGGTGTAACATTTGAGCGAATCATGCTTGCATGAATGAGTTCAAATGTTACACCATGTGGGGAACGCCATCTTATGAGCAAAGGTAGTTGCGAAGCAACGGGAAAGCGTTGAAAACGCCTTTGCGAATGGCGTGAGCTGAACTGCTATTCCTATCATACCCAGCCATGGTGTAACGCCATCTTATGAGCAGTTAGCATTTGACCTGAGGAGGGACCCTGCGAAGCTGGGAGGAGTCCTGAGGTCACCCTGAGTTACCAGCTAAAGTTAAATTAAGCATCGAGAAAGCGTTGAAAACAGAAAGGAGGAATTCTCTGTGAGAGTTCTGATTATTGAGGACGATGTAAGCCTGGCAGAACTGATGAGCTATGGCCTGGAAAAAGAAGGATTTACAGTAGATATCTGTCATGACGGCTTAGAGGGCCTGACGCTGGCTCTCAAAAACCTGCACGATATTCTTCTGCTGGACCGAATGCTTCCTCATCTATCCGGGGAAGAAATTTTAAAGCGCATGCGGCACAGTCATATCAGCACTCCCGTTATCTTCGTTACCGCCATCGGAGAGCCCCTGGAAAAAATCAACGGCCTGGATTTGGGCGCCGATGATTACTTGGTAAAGCCCTTCGATATCGGCGAACTTTTAGCCCGCATCCGCAGCGTAACCCGCAGAACTTTCCATCATTCTGCTCCCTTCGTTCTGGAATTTGGAGACCTTCGCCTGGCAGAAAAAGAGTCCAGGCTGTTCCATAGAGACGACGCCCTTTTGCTGTCAAAAAAGGAGACGGAACTTCTGTCTTATTTTTTCCGGAATCCAAATCAAATTTTGTCCCGCTCTCAGATTATGGGAAATGTGTGGGGCCCGGACGCGGAGATAGAGGACGGCAATTTAGACAACTACATCTATTTCATCCGAAAGAAAATAAATACTCTGGACACAAAGGTGCGCATTGTAACCATACACCGTCAAGGCTACTGTCTGACTGCCAAGTGAGGAATCCTATGTTTCATAAAATCCAAACAAAACTCTCTTTGATATGCTGTCTCGTCACAACACTGCTTGTGTTGATAATTATTTTATGCTGTCTGAGAGTCTCTGAAAAAAATATGTACGGACAGGAAACAGCTCTCTTCTTTCTGAAGGCAAAGGCTGTCTCTTCCACCTTGCAGGCATCTGAGCCTGTAGATATTCACTGGTATATGAGAAATTTTGACGCAGATAAAAATATGCTCTATCTGGAGACAAACGGTATCCCTGCCACACTGCCGGCTCTCACCTTATCTGAACAGGAATATTCTCTTATAGAAGAAATAAAGACATACGCAGAGCAGAAAAACAGCGGCAGGGAAAATCCCAGCCAGCAGTATTTTGCATATACAAAAGACAGCCGCCGGTTTCTTGTCATGTACGGAAGGCTTTTAGAAAAGGAGCAGAAACTTACTTATATCTTTTTGTACAATCTGGAGGATTTCTGCCATAGTGTTCAAGTACAGCGCAGGCGGTTTCTGGCCATTTGGCTTTTTTCCATTTTCATTTTGTATCTGTTCTCCCATATTTTCACCGCTCATGTGCTGCAGCCCGTCATTCAAAATGATGAGAGGCAGAGGCATTTTGCCGCCTCTGCCTCTCATGAACTGCGCTCTCCGTTAGCTGTTTTCAAAACAGGTCTGTCCGTCTTAAAATCTGAACCTGAGCTAGGAAAAACAGCGCGTATTTTTTCTCTGATGGAGCATGAAATGTCACGTATGGAACGGTTGCTCCAGGACCTTCTATGTCTCTCTAAAATGGAAAATGCCGATTTGCCTTTTACTTTTGAACAAACCAATCTGGCCGATTTGCTTTCCGCTGTCTATGAAAAATATGCTGTCATTGCCAAAGACAAAGATTTGTCTCTTTCTTTTCCAGAAGTTTCCACTCCAGGAACTTCCGGCGGCAGCTATGAGTGCTGCTGCGACAGGCAGAGAATTGAACAGGCAGTTATCATTCTGCTGGACAACGCATTCTCCTACACGCCTCCCGGAGGAAGTATCACATTAAATCTATATTCCTCCCACAAAAAATATTATATACAGGTGATTGATACCGGAACCGGTATCTGTGATTCTGATAAAGAGAAAATATTTGACCGATTTTATCAGGCGGATTCCTCCCGCAGCCGCAAAGAACATTTCGGACTTGGCCTTGCCATCGCAAAAGAAATCTGCATTGGACACGGAGGCGCCGTCTTTGTGAGTGATACGAAAGGCGGAGGAAGCACATTTACCATAAAACTGCCCGTTCGGAAATGATTAGGGTTGTGATTCCTGCAAAATGCTGTGCAGATATTGTTGCTGTCATACCATATTTGGTAAAATCACCGTATTTTGCGGTAATCTCTAACCCTGGCATAAAACAAATATATTAATCTTTTCTATTACCTGCATTCACAAAGAATGTCTAATTTTTTGATAAAATAGTTAAAACTTTGTGAAGCATTTTTTCTAATATCCAGCAAAGCCCCTATGCTCTCTGCACATTCACACTTAAACATTCCAATTTCATAATATGATGAGGCATTCCTTTTCAAAGACTGCAAACCGCCTTTATATACAATGTCTGCCAAATACTCCCATGTTCCTATCACACTATCCTGAACATATTTTTGTAATAATTGCTTTTTTGCCATAGGGTATGCCTTTAACACTGCCTCATTGTCTCCTAACAGCCATGCCTCCATCTCTTCCACCGCAATACAGAAAAACACCTGCAATGATATCTCCAACCCTTGATACATTTGAATCAAATCCTTTTTCAGCTTTGCGCAATCTTCATCATCACTGTCTAAAATTACAAAAATTGCTTTTTTTCCAGGAATATTTTCTAAAGATGCACTCATCCCTTTTAAATACATCGGCAAATCTATTAATAACTTTTTCGATTTTATTTGAGATATCTTTTTTACTTTTAAAGGGATTTTTCCTATCCCTTTAAAACTATGAATTCTATATGCAGTATTTTTCTTATCCATTACATATTTCTCCATGATTTTCTCTACGAGAATTCCTCCAGATTTGTCCTCAATTAAAATTTCAATATACGTGAATTCTTCCATTCTACTCTCACACCTCAGCCAAAGTAATCACTATACCACAAATCACCCAACTCAATATCTGCTTCACACAGCTGTTTCACATGTTCATATTCCGATGCTCTTGCCACTGTTGAAAAACCATCTTCTTGTTTTTTCAGTACCCAAACTTCATCCGGTGCCAGCGAATTTACAAAAAAAGGACTGTGTGTAGTAACAAAGAGCTGTTTCGAATACGTACTCTTAATGCTGTTTTTCATCTGCAAGGCTAAATTAGCCAAATATTTATGATACAGCCCATTTTCTGGCTCTTCAATAAAAACGAATGGTCTTGCATCTCTTTCATGCAGCAGCAAATAATAAGCAAAAAGTTTTAATGTACCATCTGACATTTTTTGTGAATAAAATGGTTTATCAAATCCCTGTTCCAAAAATTCCAGCACCAACTGGCCATTTTGTAATTTAACTGGCTTAATTTCTTTGATACCAGGAAGTTTTGTTTGAATACTTCTCAACACTTTCAAAAAATCTTTTGGGTCCTCTCTATACAAAAACTGTGCCACATTATTCACATTATTTCCCAAACGATTCAAATATTTTTGAGGGCCTGCATTTGGAATTTCTCGTGCCGCTGTTGGACTGAAATAGCACAAAAACCAATTTTTCAAAAAATTTTTAAATTTTACAATCCTTGGATGCTCTCTTAATTCTCCAAGAGTTACAATTCCCAGCTGCCGAGGGTCTGCCAATGCAACGTCAACTTTTTCTCCAATCTCCTGATTTTCCTCTTCCAAAAAGCCACTATTATTTCCTTTAAAGGCAAAGCCCTGCCCATATTCAAGAAACAAAAATGACATAGGTCGTCCATACCTTTCATATGCACGTCTTTGCCGTAATCTTTCTTTTTCTATGATTGGTCTGTCATATTTATCAATTCCTATCGACAGTTCATAAGTAATGGGAGGTTCATTACTTGTCTCCTGATAATATATTTCAAACTCTATAGGCCCCCTTGAACCTTGAGAAATAATTGTTTCATATCCTCCTCTCCCATTCAAATCACATGCAGTTTCCACACCACTTTCCAAACAGTCCGCAAGAAAACCAAACGCATCTGCCAAAGTACTCTTTCCCGTTCCGCTTTGTCCTATAACGGCATTCATATTTGTCAATTCTTTTCCTTTGCTGTCAAACAGCAATTTTCCTAATTTTATATTTTTTAATGGACCATAATTTCTAATCCGAATACCTGATATTCTTCCCAATATCCATCACCTCTCAAAGTATCTTTCCGTTTTATTATAACAAATCTCTTTTTATTGACAACCTATTTCTAACACGCTGCACAGATAATATCACAATTTCTTTTTCATGCAGATAGATTCCTGCATACCAGCATATTGGCCACAACTTAAAATCTCATGATATCCAAGTTGAAATTTATCAAACAATTTTATATAATAGTGTTGTTTCCGCTAAAAATCGCAGAATGGAGAAAACATGGACGATAAAAAAGTACTGCTTGACAATATAGATAAACTTCATACCACTGAACTGGGCATTACCAGAATTAAGAAAAACCTAAATTTAGACACGGACGATGTAGTTACATACTGCAGACATAAAATTTTGAATCAAAATTGTAATATTTACCGCCAGGGGAAAAACTGGTACTGCGAGATTGACGGCCAGAAAATAACCGTCAACGCCCACAGTTATACCATTATCACAGCTCATATCATCTTATAGGCAGCTTTATTTTTGGCATTCACCTGCAGTTCAATTCCGTCATATCCACCCTGCCGTTTCATCTCTTTCAGAAAATCAAAAAACGCATGTCCATTCCCTTTCCCCGATATCTCTCATCCACTGCCATGGTATCAACAAAAATAACATTTCTTGTCACCTGATTCGGGCTTTCTATATGGCGGTGTAAAATACACAAAATGCCTGCCGCCTGTCTTTGATATTCCGCCACAAAAAAAGTACCGTTTTTCACCGCCTGCTCATATTGACAATTAGTCCATTTCTGTACTATAATCCAATTAGTACAAAACCAGACTAATTGAAAGGGCGGATATTATGATAAACAACACTGTTTTTATGGAACAACTGGACAAATACTACACGGTGTGGCAGGAGTGCAACTATGTATATGGAGAATGGGCCAAAATGCATGATTTATCCATCAACAGCCTGTTAGTCTTATCGGCCATTTACGAGGGAAAAAGGGACTGCACGCAGAAGAAAATCAGTCAAAGATGGATGATACCAAAGCAGACAACCAACATGGTCTTAAAAGATTTTGAAAAGAAAGGATTCGTTGAACTGCTGCCTCTCCAAGAAGACAAAAGAAACAAGCGAATCTGCTTTACAGCGGCAGGAAAGGAATACGCAGATGCCATCATTTCCCAGCTGCGGAAAGTAGAATTATCTGTGGTAGAAGAAATGGGAATGGAGCGCATGAAACAGATGAACGATGCTCTGGCTCTGTTCACAGAACTTTTTGCAAAAATAGGAGGAACCAGCAATGGGTGACATCAGAAATTTTTTTCGATACGTGATTCCCGCCGTATTGTCCTTTGCATTATCGGGAGTCTACGCGATTGTAGACGGCTTTTTTGTGGGAAACAGCATTGGAGATTTGGGTCTTTCCACCATCAACGTTGCCTACCCCATTGTGGCTGTCATTCAGTCTCTTGGAACTGGAATCGGCATGGGCGGCGCTGTCTGCTATTCCATTCACAAAGCGGAAAAGAAAGAGACAGAAGCAAAAGAAGCTGCAGCAGGCGCTTTATGGCTCCTGATTCTTTCCGGCCTCATCCTGACATTTTCAATTCTCCTTTGGAATCCTTTTCTTTTACGGATGTTAGGAGCAGAGGGACAGCTTCTTTTGCTGGGTGAAAAGTATATTACTGTGATTGCTCTGGGCGCAGCCTTACAGGTGATGGGCACCGGGCTGGTTCCTTTTATCCGCAATCATGGAAATTCTTTCTATGCCATGGTTTCCATGACTGCAGGATTTATCACAAATATCATTCTGGACTACCTGTTTGTATGGGTGCTGGAACAAGGCGTTGCAGGAGCCGCATGGGCCACCATTATCGGTCAGGGCGTTACCATGCTGACTGCACTGGTCTATTTGCTGCATCAGAAACAATTTACGCTGTATCTTCCAATCGCAGACATGCGTGCCGTATCTGCAGCCATTGTCAAAATTGGAATTGCACCCTTCGGACTTGCCATGGCACCTAATATATCCCTCATGATTATCAACCGCTTTTCTATCCTGTACGGCGGCGAAAAAGCAATTGCCGTCTATGCGTGTATTGCCTACATCATCTGCATTATCTATCTGATTCTGCAGGGTGTCGGGGATGGAAGCCAGCCGCTTCTGAGCCTTTATTACGGCGAGAAAAATTTCAGCAGAATGAAACGCATACGAAAATCAGCCTACAGCTTTTCCCTGTTTTTATCACTAATCAGCTGTATCGTGATATATCTGACAAGGGAACATCTGGGCGTCCTATTTGGCGCATCAAAAGAAGTAACCATGGAGACTGCAAAAGTAATTCCCATCTTTCTGGTTTCCATACCTTTTGCCGCTGTCAGCCGCATCACAACGGCCAGTTTTTATGCGGCAAAGAAAAGTGCATTTTCCTATATTCTGACCTTTACAGAGCCATTGTTTATGTCAGCCTTTATGTTGATATTACCGCCTCTGCTGGGCGGACAGATAATGATTTGGTGGAGCACGGTTTTTGCAGGAATTTTATCTGCTCTTTTGGCGCTCTTTTTAAAACATCAGGCAGATAAGCAGGAGACATCAAAAAAGCTCCCTGCCTGATGTCTGGGTATGTCAAAATCACTAATATTTTTTTACAAATTTTGAAATCAGCGCCCTGCAGGTATTCATCTGAATACAGGCATAGAAATTTTCAGTTACTTCTTTCCCTTTTCCTATTGTTGTGGCATTCTCTGCATCCTCTTCTGTTTCCCAGAGAACGAAATCCGTCCACACTTTATCCTGCAGATAATGCTCCCAGGAAATAAAACCTTTCGCCTTGGAAATGACCTCATCGTGCAGTTTCTGCGTCATTTCCATAAACTGTTCCTCACTCACATTTTTCTTAAGTTTGTACGAAAAAATCCATGCTGTTTTTGCCATATCAATTTCTCCTTTCTAATTCCGTTTTTCATTGTCTCTGCCGCGCCACGTTCATCAGAACGTGACAGCAGACAGTTAGGCGTACCGTATGATTTTCCTAATTTTATCACATGGCCCTTCATTTTTCCATAAAAAATAAATGTCAGCCCACGCACCTTCCGCACATATTTTTCTGATACGGTTTCCCACAAAGCCTTTTCCAATTCTTTCCAACTTTTGACATTCGTGGTATACTAAAAACATGTCATAATCATTAAAATATGGATGTTTCCATTACAACGGCAGATGCGTTCAGTCATTGTCAGGGGGAGGGATTTGCATGAGTTCAGCCATTGTCAGGGGGAGGGGATTTGTATGAACAATGCTTTCGGGCAGATATTAAATAGTTTCAACACCGGATTTGGATTTACAGGCTCAATCATAACTATTTATGACCATTTTAAAAATCGAAATAATACTCATATCAAAGAAACTTTGAAAGCCATGCGCAGTCAATCTAAAAAAGCCTATGATTTATACTGTGAATATCGGGAATACCGAAAAGATGATATCGGTGTACCGCTGGAAGAAGATATCCTGAACTATTGGGAATCGTGTTTAAGACGCGATACTCTGCCAAGTGTTGATGACATGGTATCTTCTAAGACTGCCTGCCAAGAAGAGGCGGAAATTTTGTTGGCCTATCTGCTGAAATCCTGGATGGAAGTTCCGGATTTCGCAGAATGGCTCCATGGCATTTTAACCCAGGACAAACTGGAAACACTGGCAGAGACATTCGCAGAATTTCAGAAAAACACAACCGATGGATTGCTAAAATTGACAAACGAATTGAAACAGCAAAACATCAGCGGCATAGCATTCCCCATTTCTCCAGGCCGTATCGTAAACGCTAAAAATTCATGCACTGACTTAGATGTCAAACATTACTACATGGTGGATAACAGTTTTGGGACACTGTTTAAAGTAATCTGTGCAGAGCATGACATTCCTCACAGGGAGGCCTGCCAGAAAGCGATAGATTTAGCCAGGGAGCGCCTGCCTGTGATTATTACCGGCAACAGCGGATTCGGAAAAACAAATCTGATGATGCACACAGCCCTGCAATGGGCTTCCCAGGGAAGAATCACGGTCTGGCTGTCTCTTTCCGCTGAAGATGTCATTACAAAGCAGAAAGCAGAGAGTTTTTTTCGTTCTCTGACAGAGTCAATACCAGCTGGACAGCGGGCACTGCTGTGTATTGATAATCCCTATGAAAGCAGAACTTCCTTTTCCAATCTGCGGGAAATGTGGCCGGGCGGCGATAACATACAACTTATCATGGCGGAGCGGGCCAACCGGCTCACATCGCTGGCCGACCCCAATCAGGATTCTTTGCTGTATTGGTTCGACGACGCCCAGGTGATTTTACTGCAGGGAATAAAGCAGTCCAAGCCAAAATTTGAGTTAGAAAAGAATTATACCTACCATACATTTCCGGAAACAAATACCAGAAGAAAAAAGATATTGGACAAATGCACGCTCTTTCTGGCACAGGAAGGAATCGGGGCAGAAAAGGACAGACTCGGCATCCTGGAGACGATATTGAGTAAGTATGGACAGCCTACCGTCTCTCTGATTGAACTAATTTACCGGACTCTTTTTGAGATAAAGAAAAAAGCCTCCAAGCCCGGAGCCATTAAATTAGACTGGGAAGAATGGGAAACCTTTATAGAAAGTGGATTTGGAAAAGGCCAATCCTATACGCAAACAGAACTGTACGGCGTCATTGCCGCATTAAAAATTTTCAACACTCCCATTACTGTTTCCCTTTTTTGCAAATATTTTGAACTGAACGAGCGAAAATTCAGGAACCATTTGTAGAGAGCATTCATACCTCTCTACAACGAACCCGTCATTTTTCGCGGCGGCAGACTGCATCCGAAACACGATGTTATCGCAGAACTGTTCTTTCTGTTTCATAAGAAAAGCATTTCTATCAATTCCCTGATGACAGATTTACTGGAATGTATGGACGAAAATGAAGTGGAAACTCTCTTGGCAAATATGGTAAACAAGAAAAACTTTCGGAAAGGAAGAAAATCTCACATTTGGCAGATTCGCTACCGGGATTATATGGATGTAATCTACCGCCGTATGACGATAACACACAACTGTAATCTTTCAGAAACTGGAAGAGCCTGCCTGTGCCTGGGATATCTGTGGTCCAGGTTTCAGCAAAGTTCCTCTGAGAGCTATACTTCTCTCAACAGCATTTTAACTGAAATTGCTCCGGAAATAGACGACACGCTGATTACGGCAAAGCTCTACACAGAATGGGGCATCTGGGCCAGAATTTCAGGTAATGCCGCCCATGCCGAAGAACTCCTGCGCAAAGTCGCAGAGAAACATCCCAAAGATATTGTGTCCCGGACAGAGCTCGGGAAACTTCTTTTAGAACAAAAGAGCCGGAAGAAAGAGGCGGAGGAAGTTCTGCGGGAAGTCATAAAAATAGATGCCAAAAACATCATGGCACGAACAGAATTGGGCAGACTTCTCGTCAGACAAAAAGGACGGGAAAAAGAAGCGGAAAATATCCTGCGGGAAGCTCTGAAAATCGACCTCGAAAACCTTCATCCCCACACAGAGCTGGGAAAACTTCTCGCAGGGCAAAAGGGAAGAGAAAAAGAGGCAGAAGATATCTTTCGTGAAGCAATGCGGATTGATGCAAAACATGTCCACTCCCGGACGGAATTGGGCAGGCTTCTCGCCAGACAAAAAGGACGGGAAAAAGAGGCGGAAGATATCTTTCGTGAAGTGATACAGATTGAGCCAAATGTCGTCCACTCCCGAACAGAATTGGGGAAACTTCTCTCCAAGCAAAAAGGACGGGAAAAAGAAGCAGAAAAAATTCTACGTAAAGTGATGCAGATTAAACCAAACGATATTCCCTCCCGAATAGTACTTGCCAGATTATATGAAAACGACGGCAGACTGGCCAAGGCAGCAAAGCTATATCAAGAAATTTGTGACTATAATCCCGGAAACCCTTATGGACAAAGAGGGCTTAAACAATTAAAGAATTATATCAAAAAATAATGTCCCTTCCCGAAAGACTACCGCAAAACATTTCGGAAAACATTTTCACGCCTGAATCAGCGTATTTCACACCGCTGCAATTCATTGATACACCACAGATGACGATATAAACCAGAGTACTATTTTTTGTCATGAAAGGACGTCAGCGCGTGATGAAGATTGCAGTTTGTGATGATGAGCAGACCGTCAGGGAAGAACTCTCCCGGCTGATACAGGCACAGGAACCAGAAGCGGACATAACGGTGTGCCAATCGGGAGAAGAGCTGCTGTCTGCCAAAGAAAATTTTGACATTTACTTTCTGGATATCGCAATGGGAGAAACCTCTGGTATGGATACTGCAAAATATATCCGTAAACAGGAGAAAATCAGCGGGCATAGAAGCATTCTCATTTTTGTGACAGGTTATCGGGAATACATGGAAGCGGCCTTTGATGTCAATGCTTTTCACTATTTAGTAAAACCCCTCAATGCGGAAAAATTTTCAGAAGTTTTCCGCCGGGCCTGCAAAGAAGTTTCCGCCGCCTGCCAGCAGGCAAAGAAATAT